>JAYVWD010000728.1:0-2603 GCA_043786345.1 Pseudomonadota bacterium | reverse complement strand
GGCAGGACCGAGCTCGCCGCATTGCACGCCACCGCCAGGTGCGTCACGCCGCGACGCCCCAGTTCGGCGGCCACGGCGCCGACGCGCGCCGCCAGCGCGGCCGCCGGCAGCCTACCGTAAGGCGTGACGCCGGAGTCCGACCAATAAATCACCGGCGCCTGCGGGTGCCGCGCGCGCAGCAGCTGGAAAAAGCCGATCCCCCCGATTCCCCAGTCCAGGATTCCGATCATCAGGGATAGCTCTGCGGCGCCACGGACCCCGGCGCGAGCGGCCCCGAGTCGAAGGCGAGGACCCGCGCGTGCCAGCCGACGTTGAGGCGCTCGACCCGGCGGCCGGGGAAGCGGCTCTCGAGGTACCAGCGGAACTCGTGTTCGGCGCGGATCGGATTGTACGAAAGCATCGTCTGCCAGCGCGGGTCGGCGACGAGCCGGGCGAGCGCCGCGTGGAAGCGCTTGTGGCGGAACGTCGACGCGACCTGCCGGACCTTGGCGCGCACCAGCTCCGGCAGCTCCACGGTCTGCACCGGCGCGGTCACCATGTCGACCACCAGGATGCGACCGCCCGGCCTGAGCACGCGGCGGATCTCGTTCATGATCGGGTCCCAGTCGAGGTACCGGAAGGAGAGCAGCGAGGTCACCACGTCGAAGCTGCCGTCGGGGAAGGGCAGCATCGGCTCGCGCACCACCTGGAAGTCGAGGCGCGGCTCGCTCCGTGCGTTATGGCGCGCCAGCCCGATCATGACGCCGGAGGCGTCGATCCCGACGCCGGCGCCGATGCCGCCCGCCATTTTCAGGAGGAGCGCGCCGTTCCCGCAGCCGATGTCGAGGACCCGCGCCGTCCCGTCGGCCGGCAGGCGCGCCGCGAGCCAGCGCCATTCGTCCTCGCGCACGCCGATGTCCTGAAAGACCTCGTCGTAAAGCGGCGCGATCGCGTCGTAGCTCGGGTCGCCCTTCGGATCCTCGGGCAGGAAGCGTTTGAGCGGCTCGGCCGCGCCGGACCCGGCGTACTTCAGGGCGGCGCCGGCGAGGCCGTGGGACTTCCGCCCCTTGCACCCGATCACATAGAGCGGCGCCGTGCCCGCGGGGTCGCCGAGGCGCTCCCACTTGAACGCCCGCGGCGACAGCGAGACCGTCGTGTACCAGTGGTATCCGCTCGCCGGGACGCCGAAAGTCCGCGCGAAGAAGGGCGCGAACCACCGCGCCGTGCGGCAGGCGTGGAAGAAGGCTTCGGCGCCCGGCGCGAACGGGATGGCGAGCGTTCGCCACTCATAGGGGCTGAACTGCTCCGGCATCGCCGCGGTGCGGAACATCGGCCCGTACATCCCGCTGTGACCCAGGAAATGAAGCTCTACGAGCTGCGCCCCGGCGCGCCGCACGGCCGCGAGCGCGTCGACGAAGTCGCGCTTGCTCTCGACCGCCACGAGCCGCACGTCGGCGTCCGGCCGCGCCGCCGCCTTCTCCGCCGCCAGCGTCGCCGCGGCGCGCGCGAACTTCGCCCCCCCCTCGCGGTAAAGGGTCGTGTGCGTCACGAGGATGACGGGCGGTGCGGTCATGACCCGGAGTCTATCAGGTCCTCATAGCTGCGGTCTTCCCGCGCGCGCGGCCCGTAGACGTGCAGCGTACCCCGCCGCCCTCGGCGCGCATGGCGTGGACGTCCCGGGCGCCGACCTCCAGGACCTCGCCCAAGGCGTAGACCCGCTCGCCCGCCGGCGCGAGCGCGCCGCCGGCGTCCCAGGCGTACCGCCGCTCCGCCATCCGGCCGGCGAGCACCGTCACGCGCCCCGCCGCCCCGCCGTGGTCGTGGGGCGCGGACCAAATGCCGTCGCGCCAGCGCACGAGGGAGATCTCACCCCCGGGCCCGTCGAGCAGCACCGTCTTCGTGTAAGCGCGTCCGTCCATCTGCCCGGCGAGTTTACGCTGACCACGCTTGAGACGGCATTCAGCCCGAAAATTCGCCGAAACTATTGGCTTTTTTCTTGGCACGGAACTGGAAACAGGAGCTGCGTCCAGAACCAGTTTGCACGGGTGACCCATGATCTCCAAGATCCGCGCGCTCCTCACCGCCTCCCTGGTCCTCGTGACGGCGGCCGGCTGCGGCCACTCCAAATTCGGGGCCGACGGCAGCGCGGCCAAGGACCTGGTCGCCGACCGCGGCGGCAAGAACATCGCGCTGATCTTCGGCGCCGCCAACGGCCTTCCCGGCGTCGCGACCGACCTGGCCGAGCTCGAAAAGATGTTCAAGAGCCCGGCGTACGACTTCGGCTTCGAGGTCCACGTGATCCCCGAGGCGACCGAGCGGATGATCCTCGAGGAATCCGCCAAGTGGGCGAAAGAGGTCGGGGACCGCGGCAGCCTCTTCTGGTATTTCTCCGGCCACGGCGCCGAGAGCGGCACGATCTTCACCGCCGACCAGAGCCTCCTCGGCTGGCGCGACATCGCGAAGTCCATCAAGAAGGCCCGGACGACGCCCCTCAAGCGCCTCATGGTGCTCGAGGACTCCTGCTTCTCCGGCGCGATCGTCGACGGTGCGCAGTCCATCTCGAACTCCGGCGCCTACGCCGCGACCTCGAACAAGCAGGCGGCGAATGCGGCCGACAACATCAA
>JAYVWD010000727.1:0-3533 GCA_043786345.1 Pseudomonadota bacterium | reverse complement strand
GCGGCGGCGCAGCTGATCCACGCGGGGGCTTACATCGACTTCACGGGGGTTCCCAACCTACCGGCGCAGGCCTTGAAAGAGGCCCAGGACTATAACGGGCAGGTGAAGGCGGGCGTGGAGACGCTCACGGTGAAGCTGCACGTCGACGAGGACTTCTACCTCGAGACCGGGGACCTGTCGTTCTAAGACCCGCGCCAGGAGGTGCCCGTTGCTCCAGATGATTCCGGCCCTTGCGTTCGCCCTGCTGCACGCGCTCTTTCCTGCGATCATGCTCGTCGTTTGCCTGAAGGCCTATGCGGCGTCCGCGGGCACGGACGGGCAAAAAGGCTGGTTCAACCTGGCCATCGGCAACGCCGGACACGCGCTCGCGGGCCTCTTGAGCGCCGCCTCCAACGTCATGATCCTACAGATGGTCAGCCACGGCTCGTCCGCTCAAGTGGGCGAGCACCCGCCGTATCAGCTTCTCGTTTCGATGTTCGGCGTGGGCAACGGCGTCCTGGAGCTCGCAGCGAGCGGCTTCCTGCTCGCCGGGACGATCAATTTGGCTCAGACGTACTGCGGATTGTTTCAAGCGTCGGAACCTTCCCGTAACCTCTGAGCACGCCATAGGTGCCGATCAGCGTGCGCGCGACGGTGGTGACCGCATCGCGCACCATGAGCCGGTGGTCGGCGCCGCCTTCCAGGGCCAGGTCTTTCTCGAATTCAGCGGGCGAGAAGCGCGGGTTGAGCGTGCCGGCACGGCAATGCGCCGCGAGGTCGCGGAGGGTCCCGGCCTGCGTCTCGGAGAGCGAGTCGAGGCTATTCTTCGCCTTGACGAGGCCGACCTTCTCGAACTTGTCGACGTTGTGCTCGCAGAGCGGGTGGTAGGCCGTGTCGGGCTTGCGGTCCCGGAGGACGATGTAGACGGCGGTCCGGTTGCCGACCATGAAGCGCTGGTAGTCGAGGCCCGAGATCAGAAACAGGGCGTCGGTCTCGATCAGCTCGTCTTCGGCGGCGTCGGTGGCGGCCTGCTCGGTCTTCTCGCCCGCGAGCATGCTGTTCGAGTAGTTGCTGACGTCGTAGGGATCCCGCGGTGGCGCGCCTTCGGCGCGCGCGGCCTCGGGAAGGGCGAAAAATGCGACGCTCAGCACCAACGCTTTGAACATTGCGGCGGCCCCCGGTGAGGAAGAATGATTCAAAATCGGCGAGGCCGCGCCGATCCTTAAGAAATGCTAAAAACACCCGTGATGTCCGGGTGTTTGGCGGAAGCATTCAGGGCAGCCCGCCTCACTCGGGCAGGACTTCGACCTTGGACTTCTGGCGCTGCTCGGTGAGCCAGCGGCGGGTCTGGTTGGTCAGCTCGACGCTCAGAAGCTCATATTCCAGCTGCTTTTTCTGGGCCAGAAACTCCTGGCTGCCGGAGAACTGCTTGGCTTCGAGGAAAAACACGTGGAAGCCGAGGGACGTGCGCACGGGCGGCGTAAACTGGCCGATCTCGAGGTTCTCGACCTCGGCGCGGATCTGGGCGGCGAGGTCTTTGAGGCGGATGCTGCGCATCAGGCCGCCGTTTTCGCGGGCGCCGGTGTCGTCGGAGTAGATCTTGACCGCATCCGGAAAGGCCATGCCGTCGACGAGCTTTTGGTGGACCTCCTGGGCGAGCTTGCGCTTGGCCTCGACGACCTCGGGGGCGGCGGTCGCGGTGACGCTGATCAGGATCTGGCGGAGCGTGAGTTCGACCAGGTCGGACGTGGCGCCGGATTTCTTGAGGTAGAAGGTCTCGACGTCCTTGTCGGTGATCTTGACGAGGGGGCGGATGACCCGGCCCTGGAACTGCCGCAGGATCATTTGATCCTTGAAGTCCTTCTTGTAGTCCTCGTACTTGATGCCGCGCTCGTCGAGGTGCTTTTGCAGGCCGTCCCGGGTCAGGCCGCCGCGCTCGAGGAAGGAGGCGATCTCGCTGTCGACTTCGTCCTCGCGCACGTCGATCTCGAGGTCGCGGGCCTTGGCCATGATCAGCTCGAAGTTGATGGAATCCTGGAGCGCGCGGTCGTACTCCGGCGAGTGCTCGTCGGCCGGGTAGTCGGAGACGACGACGAGCGGGCCGTTCTTGACCTTCTCGCGGATGTCCGTGAAGAGGATCGGGACGCCGTCGGCGATCGCGGCAATGCGGTCGACCAGGGTCTCGGCCGATTGCGCCTGGGCGGCCGGCACGGCGAAGAGTGCGTAGAGCGCGACGATGAGAGAGCGGATCATGCAGGTCCCCTTGAGCTTCGATCAACGGGGACGATCATAAGCCAGCCGCCTCAAAACCGCACGTCGAAGTCGAGGGCTACCCAATACTCCCAGCTCACCAGAGCGGTTTGGGGCTATTGATGGAGATGGCGGCGAGGGCCCGCTCGACCCATTTCTGGTATTCATCCTCCTCTCGCTTCTTGCGGAGGGTCCCGATGACCTTCTTCTTCACGTCGTCGAAGCCGAGCTCCTCGTGGGCGGACTTATCGACCAGCGTGAGGATGTGGTAGCCGTACGGCGTCTTCACGATCGGGCTGATCTCGCCCTTCTTCATCTGGTAGGCCATGTCGAAGAGGGTCGGGATCGCGGCCTTCGTGAACGGGCCCAGCCGGCCGCCGTTCTCGGCTTCCGGCGCGATGGACTTGGTACGGGCGATTTCCTCGAAGTTCTGGGCGTTGATCTGGTTGCGGATCTTCTTCGCCTCGGACTCGTTGGCGACGACGACCTGCTTGATCGTGACGCGGTCCGCCGCTTTGTACTCGGCGCGGTGGTTTTTGTAGTACTCGAGCGCTTCGGTGTCCGAGACGCCCAAGTCCGCGAAGAGCTTTTCCTTCAGGTACTGGTCGAGGATGCTGCGCTCGCACAGGCGGTTCCTAAGGCGACCGCGGCTTTCCTTCGAGGCGAAGGTCTTGTCGTTGGTTTTGACCGTCTCCTGGAACTCGGTCATGCACTGGGCGTAGCGGACCGGGTCGTCGACGACGAAGGTCTTGTCCTGCTGCACGAACTTGAACAGGAGTTTACGCTCGATGATGTTGGCGATGAGCGCCTTGCGGAGCGGCTTCAGCTCTTCCTTGTAGCGGGCCCCGAGCTCCGGGATCTGCGTGAGCTGGTCGTTGTCGAAGAGGCCCTGGGTCACGAGGTTGTATTCCCAGTCGACGTCGTCCTCGGTGATGTGGTCGCCGGCGATCTCGACGAGCGGCCCTGGGTGGCGCAGCTCTTCGGGCGGCGCGGCCGACACGGGCGCCTGCGCCTCGAGGTTGGCGGCGCCCGTGTTTTTGACCTTCCAGATGTAGGCGCCCGCGCCGAAGAACAAGGCACAAACGACCAAATATAGGTATTTGCTCATGATCGGAATTATATCACGCCGTCTGCGCCAGGCTGAGGCAGAGGGGGTCCATCAATGAAATGAGGGAGTTGAGCATATCGTCCTGCTCGTCGGGCGTGGACTTCGCGGGGATGTGCCCTTTGAGGTAGAGGCGGTAGTCCGGCGACAGGCGGTATTTGTCGGGTTTGGCGGCGACGATCTTGATCAGTTTGTCGAC
>JAYVWD010000726.1:0-3589 GCA_043786345.1 Pseudomonadota bacterium | reverse complement strand
CTGGAAACGGCGCGCCCCGAGAACGGGGTCCCCGCGCCAGTTGCCTTGAAACCTCAGGAAACGGCCCGTCTTTCCGACGACTTCCTACCCAGCTCCCTCGCCCGCCAAAATCTCAGGAGACGAACGCGTGAACATCAGCCGACGCCCTCTTCAACTGCTTCCCCTCCTGTTGTCGCTATACGGTTGCAAGACCGGCGGAACCACGGCCGAGGTCAAAGCCTACGACCCTTCGTCGACCCAATACGGCGGCATGGGCTCCTGGGACTTCGCCAACGACACGTGCGCCTCGGAAGGCCAGCGCCTCCCGTCGGGCATCGAGTTCAAGAATACGTGGCAACAGATCGCGGCGAAGCATCCCGAGACCTTGAACGGCGACAACACGAGCGGCGGCTACGAGGCGATCTGGCTCGGCGGCCCGACCGAGGCCGGCCAAAAAATGATCGGCAGCCTCGACGGCGGCGGCTCGGGGGCTTTCGCCGCCAGCAATAAGTTCCACTTCATCTGCGTGACGGGCGGCACGGGCGGCGCGCCGAATCCCGGCCAGCCGATTCCGCCGCCGAACCCGCCGTTCGAGCCGCCGACGCCGCCACCCGTCCAGGAGAGCGACGGCCACGACTTCCAGCCGGACAGCTGCACCACCTTCATCTCGGCCGGCGCCTGCCTGGACTTCGGCGGCGGCAGCGGACCTTACGCGCAGGGCTGCCGGTGGAGCAGCGGTTCGGGCAAATGCTTCCAATCCAAGATGGATAAGCTCAGCTACCCGTCCTGTCACCACTACTCGGTGCACGGCTCCCAGGCCTGCCTCGACTACGGCGACGGAACCGGACCGTACGCCAAGGGTTGCCGCTGGAGCAGCGTGAGCAACAAGTGTCTGACGAACCTGGACCGTCCGTGCGAGTACTACACGGAGCACGGCGCGACCGCCTGTCTGGACTTCGGCGACGGCAAGGGTCCCTATACGCGCGGCTGTCGGTGGGAAAGCGCCGACAACAGCTGCTACAAGAGCCAGTAAGCCGCTTTAAGACGCCAGGATCGTCGTCGTCTCGCGCGCGGCCGTGGGTTTCCACCCCGGGCCGCGCAGCAGATAGCCAATGGCCTCCGCCAGCGACGGCGCTTGACGCATGTCGCGGACGATGGCCAGCGGCTCATGCAAATTCACGAGCAGCGGATTCTGAGTCCCGATGGCGTGCGTCAAGCCATAGGTGACCGGCTCTTCCGCCAACTCGCGTTGGTAGGTCCCGAACAACCGGTCCCACAGGATCATGATGCCGCCGTGATTCCGGTCCAGATAGATCGCGTTGCTGCCGTGGTGGACGCGGTGGTTGGAGGGGCTGTTGAAGACGCCGTCGAACCAGCCGAGCTTGCCGATCGTCTCGGTATGGATCCAGAACTGGAAGAGCAGCACGAGCTGCCGTGAGACCATCACCGCGACCGGATGGAATCCGAGGAGGATGAGCGGCAGATAGAACGTCATGCCGAGGAAGGCGCCGAACCACGGCAGCCGAAAGGCCGTCGTCAGATTGTATTCCTCGGAGCTGTGGTGCACCGAATGGTAGGCCCAGAGCATGCGGACGCCGTGCTCGGACCGGTGCTTCCAGTAGTAGACGAAGTCGGCGGCGATCAGCGTCAGCAGGGCCGACCACCAGGTCAGCGGGATCTTGTGAGGGGCCAGGTCATAGACGGACATCAGGATGGCGAGTTCGATGCCCGAGGTGACGAAGTCCCGCCAACCCTTGCCGATGGCGTAGATCAGGAAGTTGGACAGCGACTCCTTCGGGTCCCGCCCGCGCCGTTTGACGAGCGCAAAAACCGTCGCGCCGGCGGCGGTGAGCAGGAACGCATAGAGGAAAGAGTTGAGGATCTGGCGAATCATGTCCATGAGGTGGCCTTTTTGGGTGGGAGCCGAAGGGTTCGAGCCTTCGAGGACCAAATTAAACGTTTGTTTGAAACATGTCAAACAAACGTTTGATTAGGACGATGAAGGCTGTTAAGTTGGGGCCTTAAGGAGACTTTATGAACCAACCAAAGTCGGAGACGACACGCCTGGCGATCCTGGCGAAGGCCAAGACCCTGTTCGCGGAGCAAGGCTTCGACGGCACCTCGGTGCGCGACATCGTCGACGCCGCCGGCGTCAACGTCTCGCTCGTGAGCTACTATTTCGGCGGCAAGGAAGGCCTATACGACGAATGCCTCCAGACCGCCGGCGTCGAGCGCCTGAACATCGCGCGCGAGGTCCTGATCCCGCCGGCGACCAAAGCCGCGCTCTGCCTCGGCGTCGAGCGCTTCGTCGAGCGCTCGCTGGCCTCGTTGGCCTCGGATCTCGACGCGCAACGGCTGGTCGCGGCCGAGCTCGACCGGTATCGGGCGAACTTCGACCCGCTCCTCAAAGACGTATTCCTGAAAGTTCACCAGACCGTGGCGGCCTTTTTTGCGGGCGCACAGCGGGCCGGATTGATCCGTGAGGATCTGAATCCGATGCTGCTCGCCTCGATGCTGCGGGGGCTGATCATCAATGAAACCCGCCTCGAGCGCGTCAAGAACCAGCTGTTCGACGCGTCGATAAAGGACGCGCCGCACCGCGCCGAGTGCGTGCGACACATCGCCGGAGTCTTCCTGAACGGGATCCTGTAGGCCGGCTGGCCGCCGCCAACCGGCTACTCCGCCGTGAGGAAGTAGTTGAGGCTGCAGCCTGTGCCATGCAAATGGTTGCCGTGTCCCCAGCGCATCCGCCAGCGCACGGAGGTCGCCGTGATCACCGGTCCGGACAGGATCTCGCAGTACCCCGAGCTATTGGTGGCGTGCGAGCCCTCGACGGTGCCGGCGGCGGTCTTGGCGCGCCAGGGAGTGGCGACCGTCACATTGACGATCGTCGGGGCGCGCGTCGTGTTTGCCGGGTCGCTCCCGGCCGTGGCGACGCCGGCCACCATTTTCAGGGTTTGCGGCAGAAAGGCGCCGGTGCAGAGCTGGCCGGCGCCGAAGACCCGCGAGCGGCTCGAGCCCCAGTCGAGCACCTCGTCGGTCAGCGCGTCCTTCAGGGACTGCCCGCCCTTGATGCGGGATGCCTGGACCGTGATGCCGGCAACGCCGCAGCGCGCGCGCACGACCGTCTCGCCGAACGCGGTGCCGGTGTTGGCCACAAAAATGGCGTTCGCGCGGTTGCGCAAGGGGATCATCGCGCCGTTGCATACGGGGGGGGCGCCGTACGGCTTGAGGGTCTTCGCACAGTCGACCGTCGTCGCGACGCGGTTGCGGACCTGGGCGAAGTCGTTCCTTTGGTCGACGGCGCGTCCCACCTTGTCTACCTCACCTGGCGGCGACCATCGACGGGGTCTCGCATCCGCTCGGGACCGACACCTTCGTGGTCGAGGCCGGCGTGATCAGCTACCAGACGATCACCTCGGACGCCGGGCTCTTTGGGGGGCCGGATTCCAGCCGCTGAAAAGGCGGACGTCTCTTGCAATCTGCCGGCGGCGAGCTGAAAGTGGTCGGATGGACAAGAAACGCTTCAGCTTGGGGACGATCCGGGAAAACCTGGCGCACACGCCGCGAACGCTGCGCCTGACCTGGGGCGTGGCGCGCGCGATGACGC
>JAYVWD010000725.1:0-2297 GCA_043786345.1 Pseudomonadota bacterium | reverse complement strand
CGCCACGGCGCCGGTGATCGTATAAGCCGCGGTTGCTACAGCAGAATCTGTGCGCCCGTTGGCGGTCGCGAGGGCCTTTACCGTCGCGGTCGAGCCGACGGAGATGGCGCCCGCATAAAGGGTGCTCGCCACAGTCGGCGTGGAGCCGTCGACGGTGTAGTAAATCGAGGTCCCAGCCGTGGACGACGTGATCGACACCGTCTGCGCGGCCGGATACGTCCCCGCGGCGACCGAGAACGCCGGAGTTGCCACGGGTGTCGTGTCGACGGCGATACTGCCCGAGCAGCCCGACGCCTTGACGAGGCCGGCACCGTTCACCGCGGTGACGTTGAACGAATAGCTGACGCCGCTGGTCGCCGCGAAGTTGTAGGACGTCCCTATGACCCCGTTCTGGGTCGCCGCCGTTCCGGCGCATCCCGGCTGGGCATAACGACTGACGTTGTAGCTGGCGATGCCGGAGCCGGCATCCAGCGCGGCGTTCCAGAGGAAGTAAAGGGTCGTGACGTTGGTCGCCGTCTTGTTGGCGCCGGCACTCGCGTCGGTCGTGATCAGCCCGCCTGGAGCCGACGGCGCGGACGTGTCGATCGTGAGGGTGCGGGACCCCGAGCCGGACCAGTTGCCCGCCGCATCGCGCTCCTGCACGTAGAGGGTGTGCGGGCCGGCGGTCAATGCCACCGCCGGCACAAATGCCGCGAGGGCCGTCGCCGTCGCACCCGCCGTGAGGTTGGGATCGTCCAGTTTGTAGCGGTAGATGCCGATGCCGCCGCCGCCTGAGGTCCAGGTCCAGCCCGGTGTCGTGCTCGCGCTAAAATTCGGTGAAGAGACGATCGGCAGGGCAGGCGGCGTGACATCCCATACGAGGTTGATGTCATCAATACCGACGTTCCCGGCCGCGTCGGTCGCGGCGAAACGGAGGAGGTAAGTGCCTTCGACGTCGGCGGTCACCGTCGAGGCTTTGCTCGTGGCCGACCCGAACGTCGCCGTGCCTGGACCGCTAAGCTGGGTCCATTGGTACGTCATGGACGAGGCGTCGGTCGCCGACGCCGTCAGCGTCGTGGTGGCGTTGGTGGCGCGGTCAAGCCCGACATCGACGACGGGCGCCACCGGGTCGAAGGTCCAGGCGTAGCTCGTGGCGACCAGCTGGACGTTTCCGGCGGCGTCGCGGCCGACGACACATACCAGGTTGGCACCCGTCGCCGACACCGCGACCGCCACGGCGGAGCCCATGGCGTGCCACGTGGCGTAGGACGCGTCGACGCAGCCGGTCCCCCCGGGCAACAGCGCTACACCGAATTCCATCACGTCGGCCGCGGCCGAGGCAGAGATGTTGAGGGCCGTGGCGTTCGACGGGTCCGCGGGAACGCCGATGATCGCGACCGGGGCGGGCGGGACCGAATCCTTGGTCCACGCGATTTCGCTCGCGGAGCTCTGGTTGCCGACGGCATCCATGCCCTCGACACACAATTTGTAAGCGCCGTCGCCGCCAAGCGCCGTGGTCAGCCGGACCGCGGCCTCGGTCCACGCGCCAAAGCTCGCGCTGGCACAGCCGGCGGCGCTGTCCTTGAGCAGCGCGTAGCGGTAGCGCGCCAGATCGACGCCGCTCACCGCGATCTCCAGAGCCGCAGCGTTGGAAGGGTTCGCCGGGGCGCCGCTCAACGTGACCTTCGGCGGGGACGAGTCCCAGTAGAAAGACAGGTCCGCCTCGGCCAGGACGACGTCGCACTTGCGATTCAAGGCCTTTAGCGAGCCCACGTACATGGCGCCGTTCTTGAGCACGCTCTGGGGCATGCGAAAGGTCCAGGACCCGCTGGTGATCCCGACCTCGTTCAGCCCCGGACACGCACCACCGAAGGCGCCGCCGGCGGCGTCGAAGCAGCTGAGCGTGCTCGCGTCGTTCTCGGCAAAGCCGAACCGGATGTCGTCGATGGGCGCGAGGGCGCCAGCGCCGGTGAACCTCAGGTCGCCGCCGCCGACGATCAGGCTCGGCGACAAATGAAAGAGGCCGTTCTTATCGGGCGCCGCCGACGGGCTCATGTTGAGGAGTTTCGACGGCTCCCCGAACAGGGCCGATAGCGCGACGCGGCCGCTGGCGAAGTCCCAGCTCTCGCCGTCGCAGGATGCGCGGTCCTCTGCGGGCCTATTGAAGATCTTGGCGAGGTCCGCGAGGAACCCGGGCGCGTCGATCACCAAGGCGGCGATCTCGGCGTTGGTTTTTGCCGCGGTCTCGGCGCCGAGCTTCTTGAGGGTCGCGTCGACCAGCGCATTGGTCTGCGCGAGGCGCGCCTCGTTGATGTCGG
>JAYVWD010000724.1:0-7483 GCA_043786345.1 Pseudomonadota bacterium | reverse complement strand
ATCGCCTCCGCCCTCGTCGTCATCGCCGCCATCGGCGCCTTCGTCATGACGCGATCCACCAAGCCCGCGCCGCGCCTCGAGACGGCCTCGGCGCCGATCATCGCGCCGGCGAAGCCTGCCGAGCCGCCGCGGCCCGTTTTCGCGAAGCCGCGCCCTGAGGCCGTCGCCGAGGCGCCCGCGCCGCGGACACGCCCGCTCCGCCGGAAGCCGAAAGCGGTCGACGCCGCCCAGGCGGCCGACGCCCGCGGCCTCGCCCCGAGCGCCTTCGCCGACGGCCGCCCGAGCCATCCGGAAACGACGACCGCCGCATACCGCCCCGAGAACGCTCAGGTCTCGCCGGCTAAGATCGCCCGCCACGAAAAGAACTTCTCCAACCCGATGGACGGCCGCTGGGTGAATTCCCTGAGCGGCGGCGGCGCCCGCGTCGACCTGGGCAAGAAGGCCATCAAGACCGGCAACTGCTCCGAGACGCGCAACTGCGAGCGCAAGCCCGCCCCCGAGCAGGCCTGGATCGCTGGCGTCGTCGTGACGACCGAGCGCCTCGAGGCGCGCCCGTCCGATCCCCTCGACCTGCAAATGGCGAAGGGCCACTACCTCGACGAGACGCCCGGCGTTTACCTCAAGTAACGCCCCGATCGTCTGAACCGGCGCCCCTCGCCCGCTGTTTTCAGCGGGCGAGGGGCGCCGTCGCGCCCGCCGCGCACCCGCGCTTCGCCGTGGTTTCCACCCGGTTCAAATAGGGGTGGGGCCCCGCGGCGAAAAAGGGATCCCGGGTTTGCAGCGGCGCCGCATACGCGTCGTCCGCCATCAGGTCGATCTCGGCGTCCTTGAACGAGTCCCAGTTGGTGCACCACACCGCGTCGGCGGCGCCCAAGGCCTGCGAAAACGAGCTGTCCTTCGCGTCGAGGTCATAGAGCGCCGACTCGTCGGCCGCCGTCGCGCCGAGCAGCTTCGCGATGCCGCGGCCGAACTTCGAGTCCTCGCCCTGCCGCGTCACGTAGACGACCTTCTCGCAGCCCATGTTCTTTAAGGTCTGCACCGGATGCAGGTCGGGCCAGCCGGCGGCCGAGACCTTGCCGCCCGGTAGGTCCTTGAGCCGGGCCAGGCCAGGCTCGGCCGGCGAGAGGGCGAGGACCTGCCGCCACGGCAGCGGCGCGAGCGCCAGGCGCTTCGCCGTCTTCAGGTCCTGGTACCCGCGGGCGTTCTTCATGATCGCGGCGCCGTCCGCGGCGTTCGCGAAGTACCCGTAGCGCACGTCGGTGAAATGCGGCCGGAACGCGAGCGGCTCGCCTTTCCGATAGGCGGCCAGCGTCCCCGTGTAGCTCGCGAGCGTCGGCGTCCCGTCGAGCACCGCGAGCGCCACGGCGGCGTGCAGGTGCGCGCCGACCGCGTCGTCCAGGCGCGAGCGCGTCGTCGCCTCCGCCGCGACCAGCTTCTTGCGGTAGGTGAGCACCAGGTCGGTGAACGCCGCGTCGCAGGTGCGGCCATTGCCCGCCGGCTTTCTGGCGATCGCCTCCCACGAGGCGCCGCGCGTCGACTCGCCGCCACAGGCCGCGAAAAACGCCGCGAATCCCGCCCGGTCGAAGGGCCCGTAGCCGGCGTAGAAGCTCCCCATCCGCCCGATCTTCCCCGCCAGGCCCTCGAAGCTCAGCACGCCCGGGCGGAAAAAGATCAGCTGGTCGGTCGCGGTGAAGCTGCCGAAACCGGTGATCGCCTCGTAGACCTCCTGGGCGTTGCGCGCGAGGTGCGGCACGTCGGAGAGCATCGCGATCACCTCGGGGTTGATCAGGTCGCGCAGATCGTCCGAGCTCAGGATCGTGCGCAGCTTGTAGGCCGCCTCGATCGGGTGCAGGTCGAGGAGCGCCTTGACGCCCTCCTTCTTTACGCGCGCGGCGATCGGCGCCAGGCCGCGGACCGCGAGCGCCTCGTCGGTCTCCGTCACGATCGCCGTGATGTACTGCTTCACCGACTTGAGCAGGAGCGCCATGTTGAGCGGCGCGTCGCCGCCGGCCACGAGCGGATTGAGCGCCGCGCTCTCGTACAGGAACATCGAGATCGTCGCGCTGCTGCCGCCCGCCAGGCCGTCCATCAGGCCGTAGTGCTCGGTGAGGCGCGCGAGCGCTGTGAAGTGCGTGATGACGAGGTTGCCATTCCCCCGCAAGGCGGCGCAAAGCTTGGGGGAATCGGTCATGGGCGGGCGCTCCGCCCGGGCCGACGCGCTCGCGAGCGCGAGCAGGATCAGACACTTTTTCATGGCACCTCGCTCGGATCCCAGCAAGTCCTGAGATCCTCGTTGAATCCGTCCAATGCCGCCATGTCCGCGGCGCTCAAGGCGAAGTCGAAGACCTGCGCGTTCTCGAAGATCCGCCGCGGATTCGCCGATTTCGGGATGACGCCGTAGCCGTGCTGGAGCGCCCAGCGGATCAGCACCTGCGCCGCCGACTTCCCCGGATGGTGCGCCGCGATGGCAAGGAGCTTCGGGTCGCCGAGCTTGAGCCCGTGCGTCAGCGGGCTATAGGCGACGACCTGGATCTTCGCCTTGGCGCAGAACGCCGTCAGCTCCGGCTGAGTCAGGTACGGGTGCAGCTCGATCTGGTTGACGCTGGGCGCCACGCCGGTCGCGTCCATGATCTCGCGGAGGTGGCGGATCGTGTAATTGCTCACGCCGACGGAGCGGACTTTGCCCGTTTTTTTCAGCTCGAGCAGCGCTTTCCAGGTCTCGACGCGCCGCCCGCTCACCGGGAAATGCGACAAAAACAGGTCCACGGCGCCGAGGCCCAGGTTCGTGGCGCTTTCCTCGAAGGCTTTGGCGGCCTTCCCGGCGCCGTGGTCCGTCGTCCAGAGCTTGGTCGTCACGAAGACCGCGTCGCGCGGCGGGACGGCGGCGCGCACCGCCTCGCCGACGTCGCGCTCATTGTCGTAGACGTAGGCCGTGTCGACGTGGCGGTAGCCGGCGGATAGCGCGGCGAGCGTGGCGTCGCGCGCCTCGCCGTCCGTGCACTTCCACACGCCGAGGCCTAAACGGGGCATGGGGACGCCGTCGTTCAACAGGACGGTGGAATCGATCCGCAACTCCATGGCGCTCTCCCTTGCGTTTACGCGGCGGCCGGCAGTTCGAGGCAGAGCGCCACGCCGCCGCCGGGCAACACCTCGGCGAAGGCGCGCCCGCCCATTTTAGCGAGGACTTTCGCGACCAGCGTAAGGCCGAGCCCCCCGTCCTCGGCGGCCGCGCCCGGGGCGAAGAGCCGGGCGGCGTCCTTCGGCAGAAGATTAGAGCCCTTTACCTCGAAGCGCGTCGTCAGGAACGTCCGCAGCATCGGGTCCTGCGCGTTTTTGCGGGCCGTCTGCCGCACGGTCAGCACGGCCTTGCCGCCGCCGGTCCGCAGGGCGAACTGCGCCACGTTGAGCAGCGCGAGGCGCAGGAAGGCGGTGTCGGCCAGGACCTCGGCCAGGGCGTCCGGCACGTCGAACTGCAGCGAGCGCGCGGCCTCGGCCTCGCCCACGGTCAGGACCGAGAGCACCCAGTCGATCAGCTTGGCCAGGTCGTGGGGCGTCGCCTCGGCCGCGCGCGCGGTCTCGCGGACGCTCTGGATGACGTCGGCGGCGTAGCTGCCGAGCTTGGAGGCGACCGACGACAGCCCGTCGAGCTGCGCCATCATCTCGCCGCGGTTGCCGACGACGTCCTGCCGCACCAGCTCCCGCACGCTCTTGCAGATGTGCCCGATGGCGCCGCGGATGCCGCCGATGTCCGACAGAACACCGGCGGCGAAGAGGTCGCGATCGAAGGCCAGGCGCTCCAGGCGGTCGATCGCGAGCTTGTGGCGCATCTGGGTGCGCAGCCGCGCGATCAGGATCTCGGGCGCCATGCCTTTCTCTAGGAAGTCGTCGGCGCCCTTGTCGAGGAGCTCCATCTGTTTCTCGAGCCCGCCCTGGCCGGTCAGGATGATGATGGGGATGTAGCGCAGGCTCTGGCTGGCGCGCACCCGCTCGAGGACCGTTTCGCCGCTGGCGCCGGGGATGTCCAGGTCGAGCACGATCAGCTCCGGCGGGTCCTCGCCGTTCACGAACGCCAGGGCGTCGTCGCCGTTCATCGCGAACGTCACCGTCACCGGCAGCGCCGCCTCGATCGCCGTGGCGTAGACCTTCTGGTAGCGGACGTTGTCCTCGACGAAGAGGATCTGGAAGGGCTCGCTCATGGGCGCGCACCCGGGAGCTCCAGGCACATCACGGTGCCGGGCTTGCCGTCCGCCGGCAGCTCCGCCCAGACGCGGCCGTGCATCGTGGACATCACCTTGGCGACGAGGGACAGGCCGAGGCCGAAGCCGCCGTCCTTCTTCGAGCGGTTGCTGCCGCGGACGAAGGGCTCGAAAACCTTGCGCAATTCGCCCTGCTTGATGCCGATCCCGTTGTCGCTGAGGGAGGTCACGAGGCCAGAGCCGACGCCCGCGACGCCGGAGAGATCGGGGCGACCCGCCCCCTGCGAGACCACGATGTGGGGCTGCGACCCGGGGCGCCGGTATTTCACGGCGTTCTGCACGAGGTTGAGCAGCGCGAGCTGGAGGAAATGCTTGTCCGCGATCACGGGGGCGAGCGCGCCCTTGACCTCCCAGGTGAGGGTCACGTCCTTGAGGCCCGCCTTCTGCGGCGCCGCCACCTTCATTGCCCATTCGATGAGCGGCTGCAGCTGCTGGGGCGACAGCTTGAGCTCCTTGCGGGTCTCGCGCACCATGTCGATGACCTCCCGGGCGTAGCGCCCGAGGCTGTCGGCGCGCTGCTCGAGGCTCGCGAAGTCCTGGTCGATCTGCGCCTGGTGCTTCTTCGGGTCCTCGCTCAGGTATTCGCGCGTCAGCTCGCAGATCGTGACGATGTTGGTCTCGAGGTTACGGATGTCGTGCAGGACCCCGGCCGCGAAGATGTCCATGTCGACCGCGATGCGGGTCAACCGGTCCAGGGCGAGCTTGTGGCGCATCTGCGCCTTGAGCCGGGAGACGAAGATCTCGGGCGGGGCGCCCTTTTCGATGAAATCGTCGGCGCCGATCTCGAGGAGGCGCCGGTGTGTGTCCTGGTCCGTGTCTCCGGTGAGGATGATCACGGGCATGATGTCTAAGTTCGGGTCCTGGCGGATCCGCGTCAGCGTCTCCTCACCCCCGAGCTTCGGCATGTTGAGGTCCAGGATCAGCAGGTCGTAGGGGACCGGCGCGTCCAGCTTTTCGAGGGCCTCGACCCCGTTCGTCGCGAATTGCACCTCGGCCGGCAGCGCGTCGGTGATCGCCATCTCGTAGAGGTGGTGGTAGCGGGTCACGTCGTCGACCATGAGGATGCGGTAGCGCGGCTCCACGACGTGTCCTTCGCGGCTCGGTTCCTTTGGCGTTCTGATTCCCCGAGCCTAGCATAATACGTTGACTTGGCTGACCTGTTTTTGCATCGTGGGGTGAAAGGGGCAGCTCACCAATGATCATCGCGGAAAATCTCAGCAAGTTCTATGGCGGCCATCGGGCGATCTCCGGGATCAGCTTCAAAATAAAGGAAGGCGAGATCGTCGGCCTTTTGGGGCTCAACGGCGCCGGCAAGAGCACGATCCTCAAGATCCTCGGCTGCTTTCTCCTGCCGTCCACCGGGCGGGCGAGCGTCTCCGGCTTCTCGGTGGACGAAAATCCGCAGGAAATCCGGAAACTCATCGGCTACCTGCCGGATACGCCGCCGCTCTACGACGAAATGACCGTCGATTCCTACCTGCGGTACGTGGCGAAGCTCAAGAACGTCGCCTCGGGCGATGTGGCCGCGCGCGTCGACCGGGTCGTCGGCCAGACCAACCTCCAGAAGGTCGCGAAATCCCGCCTGGGCGAGCTGTCGCACGGCTTTCGCCAGCGCGTCGGCATCGCGCAGGCCCTCGTGCACGACCCCAAGGTCATCATCCTCGACGAGCCGATCAACGGCCTGGATCCGGTCCAGATCGTCGAGATGCGCGACCTCATCACGTCGCTCCGCGGCAAGCACACCGTGGTGCTCTCGAGCCACATCCTGTCCGAGATCACCCGGACCTGCGACCGCATCCTGATCGTGGACCACGGCCAGCTCGTGGCCGAGGGCTCCGAGGCCGACCTCGCCGGGACGATGGCGCAGAGCATGCACATCGCCTGCGACGTCGACACGGTTCCCGACGGCCTGGTCGAGCGCCTCCGCTCCCTTCAGGGCGTCCAGGACGTCCGCGTCGCGCCGGCGCCGTTGCTGGTGGGCGGGGCGCAGCGCCTCACGCTCACCACGAGCGGCGACGTCCGCACCAAGGTCGCGAGCGCCGTCGTCCAGTCCGGCGCCGGCCTCGTCGGCCTGGCGCGCACCGAGGCCGGCCTCGAGGGCCTCTTCATGAAGTTGATCAAATCCGAAGGGGGGGACCGCTGATATGAGTAAGGCTCTACTCGTCGCCCGGCGGGAGCTCGGCGCGTTTTTCACCACCTGGATGGGCTACATCATCTGTGCGGCCGCGCTGTTCATCGACGGCCTGCTCTTCAACGCGTTCGCCGTCGGCGGCGGGGCGTCCAAGTACTCGGCCGACGTCCTCTCGGACTTCTTCTACTTCGCCTCGGGGATCTCGATCGTGACCGGCGTGATGCTCGCCATGCGGCTGCTCGCCGAGGAAAAGCAGAACGGGACGATCGTCCTCTTCTTCACCTCGCCGATCTCCGAGCGCCAGCTGATCTACGGCAAATTCCTCTCGGCCGTGGTCTTCGCCCTGATCATCCACACGCTCTCGCTCTACCTGCCGGGCCTGATCTTCATCCACGGCAAGGTCTCGATCGGGCACATCGCCTCCGGCTACCTCGTGCTCTTCCTGATCGGCGCGGCGGCGATGGCGATCTCGCTGTTCGCCTCGACGATCTCCCCGAACCAGCTGGTGGCCGCCGTGACCGGCGCGCTGATCACCGTGACCCTGCTGGTCCTCTGGATGGTCGTCGACGTCGTGGAGCCCCCGTTCAAGGAGCTCTTCGGGTACCTCGCCATCCACAATAAGCACTTCACGCCCTTCAGCCAGGGCATCGTGAACACGCGCGACGTCATCTATTACGTCAGCGTCATCGTCTTCTTCCTCGAATGCTCGGTACGGTCGCTCGAAGCGCGCCGTTGGAGGGGTTAAGGTATGTCGATCCTCGCATGGTTTAGGCTGCCGCTTTACCTCCTCGGCGTGGGGCTCCTCTTCATCGCCGACCGGTACCTCGGGACCGAGACTTTCCACAACGTCCTGCGGGCCGCGGCCTTCGCGATGTGCGGCCTGAGCCTGGTCCTGTCCTTCGCCTTGGGCGCCAGCGCCGGCTCCGCCGGCCGCAAGGGCGAGGCGAGGAGCTGGCGCCTGGCCGCCCTCTGGCAGATCGCCGTGCTCGCGGGCCTCGGGCTCTACCTGGTTTACGGGAAATCCCTCGGCGACTCCGGCGTCGCCACGACCGTCGCCCAAAAAGCCCTGTTCGGCGGCTGGCTCCTCCTCGTGATC
>JAYVWD010000723.1:0-1879 GCA_043786345.1 Pseudomonadota bacterium | reverse complement strand
CGCGAGCACCCAGTTGTGGCCCATCGCCGACTTCGGCAGCTTGCCGGAGTGCTTTAAGGTGACCTTCACCTCGGTGCAGTCCTTGCCGACGGACAGCTCTTTCGTGCTGTACTGCATGGCGTCGGTGCCTTCGATCTTCACTTCGCAGGTCTTGTCCGCGGCGTAAACCGCAGAGAGGTCGAGCGCCAGGGTACCCAGGGCGGCCAAACCGATCATCTTGAGCGACTTCATCGTCTTCACTCCTAAAACCTCGGGAAAAAGCATTGAGGTACGTTTATCAAAGGCCCTCGTCCGAGACAAGCTGCCGGGCATGACTCACGAAATTCCTAGCCAGCGCCTCGGCGCAGCCGACGTAGGCGGCCGGCGTGAGCGCGAGCAGGCGGACGCGCTCCGTTTCCGGCAGCTCGGTCGAGGCGCGGATCAGGGCATGCAGCGCCGCGCGGTCGACCGTGCGGCCGCGCGTAGCATCTTTTAGCCGCTCATAGGCGTCGGCGACGCCGAAGCGCCTTAAGACCGTCTGGATGGGCTCGGCGAGGACCTCCCAGGCCTTGTCCAGGTCCTCCGCCAGCCGCTCGGGCGCCGCCTCGATCCGCCCGAGGCCTTTGAGGAGCGCCAGAAGCCCCAGCTCCGCGTGCCCGGCGATCTCGCCGAAGGCGCGCAGCACGGTCGAGTCGCTCAGGTCCCGCTGCCAGCGCGAGATCAGGAGCTTTTCCTGGAAGTGGGCGATCAGCCCCGCCGCGAGGCCGAAGTTGCCCTCGGCGTTCTCGAAGTCGATCGGGTTGACCTTGTGGGGCATCGTGCTCGAGCCGACTTCGCCGGCGACGGTGCGCTGGCGGAAATACCCGAGCGAGACGTAGCCCCAGACGTCCCGGCAAAGGCCGATGGCGACGGTCGAAAGGTGCCGGAGGTGGCCGAGCGCCTCGACGAACGAGTCGTGGTTTTCGATCTGCGTCGTGAGGGGGTTGTAGTCGAGGCCCAGGCGCTGGCCGACGAAGGCGCGCGCAAGCTTCGGCCAGTCGAGCGCGGGAAACGCCGCGAGGTGGGCGTTGAAGTTGCCGACGGCGCCGTTGATCTTGCCCTGGACCTTTTGGCGGGCGAGGAGCTCCCGCTGCCGGAGGATCCGGTGGCCGAACACCGCCAGCTCCTTGCCGAGCGTCGTCGGCGAGGCCGTCTGACCGTGCGTGCGGGCGAGCATCGGCACGCCGGCGTGCGCGTCGGCCTTGGCGCTAAGCGCGGCGATGACCTGGTCGACGAGGGGCAGGAGCCGCTCGTCGCGCCAGTCCTTCAGCATCAAGGCGTAGGCGAGGTTGTTGATGTCCTCCGAAGTGCAGGCGAAATGCAGGTGCGCCAGCAGCTCGGGGCGCGCGCCGGCGGCGCTCAGCCGCTCGCGCATCAGGTATTCGACGGCCTTCACGTCGTGGGTGGTCGTCGCCTCGATCTCCTTCACGCGCCGCTCGCTGGCCCCATTCGGCGCGAGGCAGCCGCGCTCGAGCTCGGCGCGCACAGCGACCGGGACGTCGAAGCCGCACCCGACCTCGGGCACCGCCTCGAGGAAGAGCAGCCACTGCGACTCGACGCGCAGCCGGTAGCGGATAAGCCCGCCTTCCGAGACGAAGCGCGCCAGGCCTTCGAGCTTCGGGCGGTAGCGCCCGTCCAGGGGGGTAATCGCGTCGAGGGGGTCCATGCGGGTCTTTCTCCCCAAAAATCTCTGTTCGGACCTTGCCTTAGCACGGGGGGGCGGCGGACTTCCAGTGGACTTCGGCCAAATGCTCGGCTAAAAGGATGGGCCTCCGATCTTTTCTTTCCAGGACGCCCCCATGAGCGTTTCCCAGTCCCCGCACGCCCCCAACGTCACGATCCTGGTCGGCGCCCAATGGGG
>JAYVWD010000722.1:0-2752 GCA_043786345.1 Pseudomonadota bacterium | reverse complement strand
GCGCTCGAGAACTTCGTCTACGGCGACACGCCCGACGCCGCCGCCGTGCACGGGCTGCTCGCCGCGCTCTTCGCCGGGCCCGACGAGCTGCTGCTCAATCAATACGAGCTGTCGGCTCAGCACGACCTGCGGGCGTCGGTGCTCGCGACGATCCTGACCTATCTGGAGCTCGAGGGCTTTTTGGAGGCGGGCACGCCGATCTACGCGACCTACAAGTTCCAGCCGGTCGGGACGTCGGCGGAAATCCTCGCCCACTTCGAGGGCGCGCGCCGCACCTTCTTCACCACGATCCTCCGGCAGTCCGTCAAAGCCAAGACCTGGTTCACGATCGACCTCGCCCAGGCGCAAGCCGCGACGGGGGCCGCGCGCGAAAACGTCGTCGGCGCGCTCGATGAGCTCGCCGGACTCGGGCACCTGGTCGTCAAAGCCGAAGGCTTGCGGCACCGCTTCCGGCGCCTCGCCTCCCCGCCGGATCTGGCGGACCTGGCGGGCAGGGTCCATGCGCGCCTCGTCGAGCGGGAGACCCGCGAGATCCACCGGCTGGCGCAGGTGATGGAGCTCGCCGGGCTCGACGACTGCCAGACCTCGTACCTCGGCGCGCATTTTGGCGAGCCGCTCGCCGCGCCATGCGGCCGCTGCACCTGGTGTCGGACGGGGACGCGCCTCGTCATCCCCGCGCGCGCCGCGGCGAAGGTCGATCCCGATACGTGGCGCCGCGCGGCCGCCTTGCGCGGGACCGACGCGGCGGCGCTCGGGGCGCCGCGCGCGTTCGCCCGGTTCCTGTGCGGCCTGCCGTCGCCGCGGCTGACGAAGCACCGGCTCACCGGGCACCCGCTTTACGGCGCGCTCGCGGGGATCCCCTTCAAACGTGTTCTGGATCGGGTGCAGGACGGGCCGTCTTAGGGGCCAGTGCAGCATTTTGGCCGGCGGCGCGTCTCCTTGGGTAGTCGGACATCCAACCAGCCACGCACCCCGGAGACAGACCCATGAAACTTTATAGCAACATCATGAAATCACTTGTTTTATTGCCACTGGCGCTGGCGTCTTTCTCGGCCCACGCGACCGTTCCGCAGCCCTTCGGCGCCATCGCCTATTCGCCGTCCGACGGCCTCTACGGGATTTCCCAGCAAACCGTCAACATCGAGGCCGCCGAGCAGGAAGCCATGGGGAATTGCGCGGTCCTCGCCGGCGGCCGCAACTGCCGGGTGGTCATTTCGTACGGCAACGCGTGCGCGGCGCTCGCGGTCAGCGCCGACGGCGCCTGGGGCGCCGACTCGGCGATCACGACGCGCGGCGAGCTCACGAAGGGCATCAATGAGGCGTTTGCGAAGGCCCGCGCGCAGTGTCAGGCGCGCGGCGGCACGAGCTGCGGCCTCGAGCAGGCGACCTGCTCCTTCGATCCGGCCCTCTGAAAAGCTGGCAGGATCCCGCGAAAGGACAGTATCCTCGGCTTTTGCCGCGCCGGCCTCCGGCGCGGGCGCGGCGGGCACGGGGACCTTGGATTCATGGCGATAAAATCGACGGTATTCAAAGTCCAGCTGAGCATTGCCGATCTGACGCGCCACTACTATCAGGACCACGCCTTGACGGTCGCGCGCCACCCGTCCGAGACCGACGTCCGCATGCTGATGCGCCTGGTGGTCTTCGCGCTCAATGCGCACGAGCACCTTCAGTTTACCAAGGGCCTCGGGAGCGTCGAGGAGCCCGACCTCTGGCAGATCGACCTGACGGGCGAGATCCAACACTGGATCGAGCTCGGCCAGCCCGTCGAGAAGCGCATCCGCCAGTCGTGCAGCAAGGCCAACCGGGTCTCGATCTATACCTACCAACGCGGCGCCGCCAACGCCTGGCTGGAGTCCATCAAGGATCAGATTCTTCGCTTCAAACACCTCAGCATCACGCACTTGGCCGTCCTCGACGAGGCGGTCGTCGGGGAGATGGTCGATCGAACCATGAAGCTTCACTGCTTGATCGACGAGGACCGGGTCCTTTTGACCGATGATGCGCATAGCCTCACGGTGGAGCTCAAAAGCCTCAAGGCCGTCAGCACCTAGGAGCGCGCGGCGTTGATTCTGACGTTTTCGCCCGCCGAGCTCGCCGCCCTCACTTTCGTCCACCGCCCGCCGCGGCCGCTGTCCCCGGCCTTTTGGCGTGAACCCGTAGTTGACGCTCGCCGCGGCGCTCGGCTGCGACCGCCCCGCGCTCGACGCGTTCCCGTTCGCGAAGACCAACCTGGCACGGCTCGCCGGCGGCTAAAGCTCGCGGCCGCCTCTCACCACGGCGCGTCCAGGACCCGCTCCGAGGGTCTGGTCGCCGGGCGGCGGCCGGGCAGAGGCCGGCTGTTGGCCGCGTCCAGGAGCGCGACGACCTCGTCGTCGAGGACTTGAGCGAAATCCTCGTACCACTGGCCGACCCCGTGAAACGGCGCGAGCCGCGCGAGGCAAAGGAGCTCATCGACCGCCGCCGCCAGCGCCGTGAAAAGGGCTGCCGCGACGACCGGCACGGCGACGACGATGCTTTTCGGCGCGCGCGACCGCAGCGCCGCGATGGCCGCGATCATCGTCGCGCCGGTCGCCCGGCCGTCGTCGACGAGGATGACGCTCTGCCCGTCGACGGTGAGCGGCGGCCGTCCTTGCCGGTAGAGGCCCTCCCGGCGGACGAGCTCCGCGGTCTCCCGCTTCCGCGCGGCTTCGACGTCGTCCGGCGAAAGGCCGTGAATCCTGATGACGTCACTGTTGAGTATGATGGCGCC
>JAYVWD010000721.1:0-7407 GCA_043786345.1 Pseudomonadota bacterium | reverse complement strand
CGCCGCTCGAGCCGTCGCAAGCCTTCCATTGGAACGGATAGTTGCGGTTGATGTCGGTGCCGTGGCCTTCGCGCGTGTTCTTGCGCCACATGGCGTCCTGAGTCCAGACGCGATTGTTGCCGTCGACGTTGAGCATCGGGAGCACCCAGACCTCGGTTTCGTCGAGCCAGCGCGTCGCGTCCTCCTCCTTGCCGTAGCGGGCGAGGAGGTAGTCGATGGTGTCGAGCGCGACCTCGGTGCTCATGACCTCGCGGGCGTGGTGCATCGCATTGAAGAGCACCACGGGTTTCGTGATCAGGTCGGCGTAGCCGTCGGCGGTGAGCTTGACCGCCCAGATGTCGCGGCCCTCGCCGGACTTGCCGATGCTCCGAAGCGTCACCAGCCGCGGAAAGCGCTGCGCATAGTCGCGGAGCGCCGCTTCGACCGTCGCGGGCGTCTTATAGGCGCGGTCGGGCCGGTAGCTCCCGTCAACCGGGCGTTCCGCCAGGATCGTCAGGTGTTTCAGGCGCTTCGACGGGGGGGCGACGACGTCCGCCCAGCTCTGGTCGTGGGCGACCGTGAGGACCTCGTAGCCGGCCTTCGTGAGCGCGTCGACGTCGGCCGCCGCCAGTTTGAGCGCCACGCGCAGGATCGTCCGGTCCCGGGCGCCGCCGGAGCCCAGGATCATCGCCGCCGTGGCAAGCACGGCCAGTCCGCGGATTCGCATGAACTATCCTTTGACCTCGGAAGAGGGCCGGGGCGCACGCCGCGCCCCGGCCGCGCGTCGGCGGGTTATTCCCAGAAAAACTCGGCGAACGGCTGGAGCGTCACCTTGGCGATGCCGACGTCGAAGCCGAACTCCGCGCGCAGACGCAGGCGGAAGGAGGTGAGGTCGTAGCCATAGGTCCCGTGCGCATAGGCGCCCGGCGGTCCGATCCGAGGGTCCTGGACGGTCTGGAGCTTGACGATCTCCTCTTGGAGGAAGCGTTGAACCTCGGGGACCGGGTCCGCGCGGGCGACGCCCGCTGACAACGATCCGAGGAGCAGTCCGGGCACGAGGCCGCGCACCAAGCCCGGTTTCTTCTGCAGCGTTTTCTTCATTGGCGATCTCCTTCGGGAGTTAAGTGGTTAGCGCGTGTACGTGAGCTCGACCGAGACCTTGCCCCCGATCGTGACGATCTTGATCGCGCCCTCGAGCGACAGCGCGAACTGCGGCTTGAGCTGGTTGATCTCCCACCGGCTGTTCTCCGCCTGCTCGCCGGTCCGCTTGTGGGCGCGGTCGGCGAAAAAAGCGCCCATTTTCACCGCGCGATGGAGGCCCAGCTGGAACTTGTCGCGGGTCATGTAGAATACCGCGCGGTCCGCGCCGTCGCCGCCGGGCACGGTCTCGTAGCGGACGCCGGTCTTCTCGGCGTACGCGAGGTGCGCCGCCTTCGGTTCGTCGTCGATGAGCGGGATCTCGTCCAGGACGATGTGCGGATGGGCGCCGGCGGCGGCGTAGTTCGCGTTCGCCCGCGCGGCCTTCTTGTTCCAGAAGACGTAGCCGGTGATGCCGAGCTTGCCCTTGACGACGCCGAACTTCGCGCCGAGATAGAGCCCGATCCCGAGGCGGATGGTCTTTAAGTCGAAGCCCGAGTCCGCATACTCGGCCGTGCCGATCGTGTCCATGTCGTGCGCGATGCCCGCGATCAACGTCCGGAGGCTCTCGCGGCTGTCGTCCTTCCCGTCGTTCGGCGCGGGCAGGGCGAGGGCGCCATAGTTCGCCCGCGTCCATTCGAAGCGCAGCCGCAGGGCGCCGCCGACGGTGAACCCGGTGGACACCTTGCCCGACGCCGAGATCTCCACGTCGAGGCCGAGCTTGTCGGCGTCCCAGTGGCTGTCGTTGTAGGTGTTGATGTCGACCATGACCGACTGCAGATCCTTCGCGACCTGCAGCAGTCCGTCGCGCATTTTGGGGCGGTCGGTGACCCGGCCCGTCGCCATCAGCGTGTCCGCGATGCGGTCCACCTGGTTCTCGAGCTCGAGCGCCGACGAGTACTCGTTGAGCGTCAGGTCCGCCCGCGCCTCCGCGTCCGGCGCCGCCTGGGGCATCGGCGCCGGCGGCTCGGCCTTTGCCACGAGCCCCTGCTCGCGGAGCGCCTTCTGGCTCAGCGCCCAATGCACTTCGACCGAAGCCTCGCCGATCCCCGTCACGAGGCCGGCGGTCCCCGCGGCGTTCACGCCGAGGTCCATAACCAGCTCGGCCAGGTGCCAGGGCACCCAGTCGCCAGGCGCGTCGGCCGGCCGGTCGCGGCTGCCGATGACCGCGCCCGTGTCCTGGAGGGACTGGGCGCTGTAGTCGAAGAGCCGGTCGACCGTGCCCGCCACGGCCGCCTCGCTCCGGTTATAGGAATAACCGTCCTTCGAGTCCTGGTCGTCCCGCGCGTCGTCCGACGCATAGAACTGCGCGCCGTCCTCGGGCAATACGAACCAGTCGGGCGGCAGACGCCCGAATTCCTCGGCGCGCGCGGTGCCCGCGGTCACGAGCAGCGCGGCGACCGGGAGGAGCCATCGTCTCGTCGTCATGATGATGTGTCCTTTTTCTGAGGGTGATGGGGTCATTTGTTAGTAAATTGCAGCGCGAACGCGACGTTCCCGCCGAGCTTCCAGTAGTCGCCGATCCCGACCGAGCCGGCGAGGCCGAGCCCCAGCCGGACGCGGCGCAGGCCGCTCAATTTCCGCCCGTAGGCCTCGCCGTCGGCGATCGGCACGACCGACTCCGAGAGCCGGTTGACGCTGTCCCCGAGCTGCGCCACGTATTTGCGCTTCGGGATCATCGTCTCGATGACCTTCCCCTCGGCGTCGTAGCCGACGATCGGGATCTCGCCCCGACACCCGGCGAGCGCCGCTAGCAGCAGCGCCGACCCGAGCCCCATCCGCATGGCTTTCATGTCCGTCCTCCTCGTTCCAAAGTGAAAAACCGTTACTCCTCTGCCGCCATGATCGCGGCCATCGCCGCCGGCGATGGCACGCGATTCATGATCAGACCTGGCTGGAAGACGCCGGCGACGACCGGGTCGTGGCCGCCGATCTCGCGCGTCTTGTGGCGGACGAAGGCGTCGATCTCGCCGAGCGCGACGTACCCGTCCCGGACCCCGTCGACGAAGCCGTCCGCCTCGCCGCTCAAGCCCTTCCAGAGCGCGTGGCCGAACGCGCTGCCGGCGGAGCCGTTCGGGCCGCCGGGCTCGTCGGCGTCGCGGCCGGGGCCGGTGCTCGAGAGCTGGTCGGCGCGGCTCGAGGCCATGACGAACAGGCTGCGGCCCTGGGCCGCGAAGCCGCCCCAGTCGCTCTGTTTTTCGCGGAAAGAGTCGGCGAGGGCCCCGGAATGGCAGGCCATGGTGAAGACGACGGTCTCGCGCGCGCCATAGCTCAACGCGTTGTCCCGGATCTCGTCGTAGGTGACGCCGATCCCGAGGCCGCCCTCGTAGCCGTGGCCCGAGGAGTACTGGACGAACATGTCGTCGCCCTTGATCTTGGCCCCGATCGCCGACCAGGCGGCGTGCACGTCGGCGGCCCGGACCTCGCGGTCGACGAGGCGCGTCGCCTCGTAGTCGCCCCCGGCGCCGCTCGCGAAGATGTCGTGCGTGTGCTTGACGTCGTATCTCGTCTCGTTGCCCATGAAGCCGTCGAGGTATTCGGCGACGCCCAGGTAGTATTTTTTCCCGGTGAACCCCTCGCCGGTCAGGCTCAGGGTCCGGGCGGGCCGGCCGAGCGGGCCGCAGGCCGTCGCTGCCAACAGAAGGAGCAGGGCTTTATTTGTCATGATCCGGTGTCCCATCCCGTCAATCGATGGCGGCGAGGAAGGTTTGCGCGGCGGCGCGCGCCGCCACGGCGGTCGCCGCGGTCGCGTAGCCGAAGTAGGAGTTGCCGCGGAAGGTCGCCCAGAACGCCGCGGTGTGCGCCGTGCCCGCTTCCGCCGTGGTCTTCTCCGTCTCGAGCACCGACCACTCGTGCCGCCCCAGGGTGACGGCGACGGCGTCCTTCACGATCCGGGCGCCGTTGGCGAACACGCGCCGGGCGTCGAAGCCGACGCCTCGTCGCACGTAGAGGACGACGCGGGCGTCGCCGGCGGCGAAGCCCGCGAACGCCGTCTCGGCGTCGAATCCGTCCTGAAATAGGCGGTAGCCGGGCGGCGGCTCCACGGTCAGGTCCTGTAATTTGACCGAGTCGTCGGTCACCACGCCAGCGGCCATCGCCGGGCTCTTTGCCAGCGCCCACAGCGTCCCCGCCATGACGAGCGCGTGTGCTTTCCTGCGCATGTCGTCCTCCCGTTCAATCGACTTTCGTTGGGCCGCAACCTAACGACGGCCGACCGGACGCACAAGCGGAACGGCAAAAAAATCCGATTAAGAGCGGCCCTTCGCGCGCGGCCAACGGTAAGCGATGCTGTCGCGGGAATAGGCAAGACGACGCGCGTCTTAAACGAATTTTGATTTAACGAAGATTAACTTTTCGCAATTTGCAATTTGCGCGCGGCGCGGCGATACGAATGTCCGCAAGACATCACACATCTCGCTACGCACTCTTGTTTTGGGGGACAACCATGCTTCGTCGTCTTTATACGCCGGCGGCCCTCGGCGCCGCCGCCCTGCTCGCGGCGGCCGGAGCCGCGCGCGGCGCCGTCATCGAGCGCGAGTACACGTTCGCCTTTCCCGAGGCGGAATCCTGCGCCGCCGCGGCCGACGGCTGCGCCCCTTGGGCCGAAGATTCCGCCGTGCTTCGGAAGGAGCTCCACCCGGTCGTCCCGGTGCGGGTCGCGCGGCTCCTGCTGCCGCCGGGCGAAATGGTCGTCACGGTCGAGGTCACGGATCTCGACGTCCGCCACGCGGCCTTCGCCCCGGCGATGGCGGGCCTCCAGACGCCGATGGAGCCCGCGCCGTTCCGCCATCGGGACCCGCCGGCCTACGGCGGCGGCGTCTATCCCGCCGACTGGCACGGGACGCCGGTGGTCCAGCGGTTCCGCGGCTATGCGATCGCGCAGATCCCGCTTTACCCTTGGCGCATGGCCGGCGGGCGGGACGCGATGTATGTGGAGCGCGCGACGCTGCGCGTCACGACCCGGCCGGTCTACGAGCCCGAGGCCGAGCGCCCCCGGGCGCAAGCCCGGGACCTGGACGACCTCGCCGCCCGCGTCGACAACCCGCCGCGCGCCGCCCTGGGCCGCGTCCACATCGTCCGCCCGGAGGACGAGGTCGGGTATCTGATCATCGGACCGCGCGCCCTGATCGGCACGCCCGGCGACTCCCCGCTCGCGCCCCTCATTCAGGACAAAGAGGACCGGCAGCTGACCGTGCGGCTGGCTGCCCTCGAGGACGTCGCCCCGCACAAGACGCCGAAGGAGATCCGCGACTATATCCGCGAGCGCTACCGCGCCGACGGCATCGACTTCGTGCTGCTCGTGGGCGACAAGGGCAATCTCCCTTGGAAGTACGTGTCCTCGGGCATGAGCGATCGCAGCGATCCGGTTCCCTCTGATCAGTATTATGCCTGTCTCGACGGGGAGTTCGATCGTCCTTCGGCGATCGACTGGGCCTGCGAGGTGAGCGTCGGCCGCGTCGGCGCCCGAACCCGCGACGATGTCGGCAATTGGGTCGCGAAAACGCTCGCCCTGCAAAAGGCCGCGCGGGACCGCCGCATCGGCAACGCGCTGTCCTTCGGCGAAAAGCTCGATGACCGGACGCTCGGGCAGCGGACCCTCGATTTCCTCGTCGACGGGCGCGCCGCCCGACCGAAGACCACCGGTTTCCCGGGGAACGTGCGCGTCACCAAGCTTTATGAGACGTTCCGCAGGTCGATCTCGGGCCGCGAGTTCATCGAGGCGCTCAATGGCGGCGACTTCCACGTCGTCAACCATTTGGGCCACGCGAACGAGACCTACGTCTTCCGCACGGACGCCGGCGATTTGAGCGCGTTCCGCTCGCGCCCCGCCTTCTTCTACAGCGAGGGGTGCTACCCCAACGACCCCGACGCCGACAACTGGACGATCCGCGCCGTCCGCATGAAGGACTACGGTCCCGCGGCGATGATCGCGAACACGCGCTACGGCTGGTACGAGGCGGGCGACGACGGCGAAGGCAGCTCCTCGGTCCTGCACCGGACGTTCTGGTCGATGCGCTTCGCCAACGGCGTGAAGTCGATCGGCGCCATGAATCACAAGGCCAAGGAGGCCGTCGTCGCGGTCGACGACTCGGACGTCATGCGCTACACGGCCCTCGAGTCGAGCCTGATCGGCGACCCCGAGCTCGACCTCGGTCTTTGAGGAGTCCGCCGTGAAGTCGAAGGAAACGCAGCATCATCTTACCCTAGATTCAGGAGTCAACCGGATGACCAGCAGACGACAGTTCAGGTTCGCGCGAATCGCCCTTCTGACCAGTCTCGCCGCCGCCGCCTGCGGACGGCGGGCGGAGGACGCGTCCGACCTGGACGCGGCGGCGATGGGCCCGCCCGCCGGCGTCGCCCTCGGTAAGGCCTCGCACCGCCTGCTCAAGGACGCCCCGCCGCTCCAACCGGGGCACATTTTCACGACGGAGGACCACGTCGGGCGGCGGATCGCCTGGCTCAACGCCCGCCTCACGAATTGCGCGATCGTCCACGAACGCACCTATGAGGTCGGCGGCGACGGCACGTTCCAATACGTCGTGCACGCGGAGTATCCGGCCGCGCCGGCGTCGCAGAGCTACCTCTTCACGACGAACTTCGGCAACGACGTCGCGGCCGACGGCGAGGCGATCTACCAGCTCATCCCGTCCGGGATCTTCGTCGGTTGCCAGCGTCGGGCGCCGGAAATCGGCTCGAGCGGGGGCCAGGAGCCCGCGGCCGGCGAGGGCCAGACGCACGCCGAACAGCTCGTGCCGGCGCTCAACGCGCGGCTCGACGGCTGTGCGCTGCGCCTCGCAGGCAAGGCCGGCGAGGCCGATAGCGACGGGAATTTCCGCTTCTTCATGGAGGCGGTCTATCCGGGCGGCCAGGTGGACCCGAAGATCCACTTCGAAACGAACATGAAAAACGCGATCGCCGCCGACCTGGACGACTTTCTGGGGCTCATTCCGACCCAGGCGTTCAAGCTATGCAAGCACAAGGAGCCTGGTCCTGGTCCTGGTCCTGGTCCTGGTCCTGGTCCTGGTCCTGGTCCTGGCTTGGACGCCTTTAAGCGGCAGGTTCTGGCGGTCCTGACCGTCACGAACGAGCAGCTCGAAGGCTGTAGCCTGGCGCAGGACGGCGACATCGCGCCGGCCGGCGCCGACGGGTACGCCGACTTTTTTCTGGTCGCTAGTTAGTCGCTGGCGCGAAATTGGGCTCCGATTGGTCGGCGAACATGCATCGAGGCCGTGATGAAGCATCTCAGCGCCTCCCAATCGGAGCCCAATTTCGCGCCGGTTAGAAGACTTC
>JAYVWD010000720.1:0-4120 GCA_043786345.1 Pseudomonadota bacterium | reverse complement strand
GGCAGATGGCGAGCCCGAGCCCGGTGCCGCCGAAGCGCCGCGTCGTCGACGCGTCGGCCTGGCTGAACGGCTTGAATAGGTTCGCCTCGACCTCGGGCGGCATGCCCGCGCCTGAGTCGAGGACTTCGAACCGTAGCCCGGCCGCCGTCGACCCCACCGACACCAGCACCTCGCCGCGCTCGGTGAACTTCACCGCGTTGCCGACCAGGTTGACCAGGATCTGCCGGAGGCGCGCCGGGTCGCCGGTGAACTCGTCGGCCAGACGCGGATCGATCAGCGCCGCCAGCTCGAGCCCTTTGGTCGACGCCTGCTCGGCGAAGAGCCGCAGCGACTCGTGCACCGCCTCGGCCAAGTCGAAGGGGATGTTCTCGAGCGTCAGCTTGCCGACCTCGATCTTGGTGTAGTCGAGGATGTCGTTGATGATGTGCAGGAGGTGCCGCCCCGAGCTCTCGAGCACCGCGACGTATTCGCGCTGCTCCTTCGTCAGCACCGTCTGCAGCAAGAGCTCCGTCATCCCGAAGACGCCGCCCATCGGCGTGCGCAGCTCGTGGCTCATGTTCGCGAGGAAGTCCGCTTTGAAGCGCGCCGCCGCCAGCGCCGCCGACTTGGCCTCGACGAGGTCGGTGACCTCTTGCAGCACGGTGACCACGCCCTCGCACTCACCGCCCGCCGAAATCACCGGGTGAATCGCCCAGTTGAGGAAGGTCTCGCCGCCGTCCTCGTCCTGGATCCCGTCCTCGCTGTCCTGCAGCATCACGCCTTTGACGAGCGCCACGTGCTGCAGCGCCTTGAAGCGGTCGAAGCGCTTGGGGCATTGTTCCTCGAAGCGCAAGCCCGCGGTCGCCATCTGGCCGAGGCCGAAGAGCTCGCGCCACTTGTGGCTCAGCACGACGTATTTGAGCTCTTTGTCGAGCATCGCCATGGCGACGGGCGCGTTGACGATGAGCGCCTGCAGGAGCTGGCTCCGGTTCTCGGCCGCCTCGCGGAGGCGTTTCTCCTCGGTGACGTTCTCGAGCGTCGCGATGAAGCCCTCGATGCGGCCTTGCGCCGTCAGCGGCTGCGCCTCGAAGCGCCCCCAGGCCGGCGTCGCGCCCACGAGCCGTAGGGTCGCGACGACGCGTTTGCCCGTCGTGCGCGAGGCTTCGAGGATGTCGAGGAGCTGTGCCTGCTCGCTGTCGGCGAAGGCCGCGCGCCAACCGTTGCCGCGCGCCTGCTCGGCCGGCGTCCCGACGATCTCGCTCCACGGGGCGTTCACTGACAGGCAGTACCCCGTCGGATCCAGGTAGTTGTGCCCGATCGGCGCGTTGTGGAAGAGGCGGCGGAAGATGGCCTCCGACTTGCGGAGCGGCGCGATCTGCACCGCCGCCAAGGCCTCGGCGCGGCGTTGCAGCGTCACGCGTTGGCGCGCGAACAGCAGGAGCATCAGGTCGACCAGCCCGACCGCGCCCATGAAGAGCCGCCACGGCAGGCTCGCGCCGGTCGGCCGCGCCTTCTCGCGGGGCGTTAGCTCGAGCCGCCAGGTGAGCCCGAAGAGCGCGTGCGTGCTGCCGAGCGTGTTTCGCTTCGCGCCCGTCATCCGGTCCTCGGGGGCCGCCGTGCCAAACAACGTGACGCCCGGCTTGTCGCCTTCGGCCTGCACGAGGCTCGCGTCGAAGCCGAGGGTTTTCGCGTCGACTTCGTCGCCTTCGAGCGCCGTCCGCGCGAGCGCCGCGGCATCGACGACGGCGACGACGAACCCGGAAGCGCGGCGCCCCGGCCCCGAGCCGGAGGCGGCCGCCGGGTAGGCCGGCGCCCAGACGAGGAGCTTCGTGCCGTCGCCCGTCGTGAGGGCGGCAATGCGGTTTTCCACCGCCGCGGTGTCCGCCAGCGCCTTGAGCGCCGGGTCCTTGCCGAACTCCATCCCGCGCGCGAGCAGGCCTTGAACCGCCGCCGGCTCGACGTATGCCGCCCGGAGCGAGGCGTTGACGTAAGCCAGGGCGAGCACGGGCGAGCCGCCCGTGCCGACGCCGCGGTTCTGCACCGTCGCCCGCCACTCGCCGGCGCTGGGGTCGTGGCCGGTGGCCGCGAAGCTCGCCTTGCGGAGGAGCAGCTCCAGGTCGTTGATCTTCGATTGGAGTTCGATCGCCACCTTTTTGCCGCGGCTCTCGACCGCCCGGCGGTCTTCCTCGACCAGATTTTGGCGCAGGACCACGGCGCCGGCGACCGTCGCGACGACGGCGACGAGCGGGGCGAGCCAGGGCCACCGGAGCAGGGTTGTGAGACGACGTAACACGGGCGAAGAAAAGCCTCCTCAGTCAGGCTCTTCGACGCGTTGCCCGGGTTTCCTGACCGGCGCCGCTTGGCGCATTCGGCGAGTCCCGGCAAAAAGGCCTTACTTCACGGGCGCCGGGGCCGGATTGACCCGGGGCTCGGCCCGCCCTTGGACGGCGGGTTTCTCGAAGTGCACCCCCATTTTCACCAGGGTCCCCTTGTCGTCGCTGATCGTGAGCGCCTGGTTGGTCCGCAGCGGCGTGTCGAACTTCGTCGGCGGAATCACGAAGTATGACGCCGCCGCCACCGGCACGTCGTCGTGCAGCACGACGAGCTTCTTCTGCCGCTGGAGCATCTGGATCTCGACCTCGACGCAGACGTCGCCCTCGCCGACTTTGAGCTCGGTCATGGTTTTCGCGACGAGCTCGCGCACGCCGTTGCCGTCGATGTGAAGCTCCTTGACCTCGTGGACCTTCTCGTCGGGCCGCCAGGTGCTGAGCGCCTCGATCTTCGTCGCGCCGAAACGGCCGAGGTCGACGGGGACCTTCTTGCGCTTGTCGAAGGGCAGGTTGCGCTCCTCCGACGTGGTGAGCAGGCCGTTCATCGTGGCGACGAACACGTAGTCGTTCATCCCGGAGGCGTCGTGATTGCCCGCGCGCAGGGAGTCGATCCCGACGGTGTGGGTCAGCAACGTGTAATCGAGCGGCTCCGGCGGCGCGTCCGCGGCGAGCACCGGGAGGATGAGCGACAGGAATAGGTGCAGCATCCTTCGATTGTACTGCGCTTTCCCGTCGGCGGAAACCCGTGGCCAGGCCTCAATGCGCCGGAACCATTTGTTCTTCCTTGGAAATCTTGGCCAGGATCGAGAACATCGTATCGAGCAACGCGCGGGTCTTCTCGTCCGGGTTCCGGTGATCCTCGTCCATGCACACGCTCGCCACGACGTCATGGAGCGGCACGTTGGTCGCGAGCGTCATGAGGGCGGTCTCGCCGATCGCGCTGGCGACCGGGTCCTCCTCGTCGCCATAGAGCTTCACGTAGCCGACGACCTTCTGCACGTACCTCACGTCGCCCGAGGCGCTGAAGGCGGACCAGAGGATGTTGATGTGGCGCGGCTCGGTGACGGCCATGCCGAGCAGGTCCGGCGCCGGCGCCTTGCCGTTCAGCATGGCTTGCACCCGGCCTTTGAAGGGGCCCGAGGCGCGGCCGGCGTTCTTCTGGAGCAGCGCGAGCGTGTCCCTGGTCCCGGAAAACCACAGTGATACGAGCACCACGTTCCAGGCGCCCGGCTTGAGCGCTTCCCATTCCGCCGCCCACTTCGCGAGCTGCGTCGGCTCGCGGCTGAAAAGCTGGGCGAGGAAGACCGAGGCGATCTCCGGTTGACTCTCGAGGTAGCCGGATTTTTCCATGAACTGGATGGCAGGGGTGAGGCGCTCGGGGTGAGGCTCTTTGTAGTAAAAGGCGAACCAGTTGCGGAAGTCGTCGTCGCTCGTGAATCCTGCGGGCCTCGGTCCGGTGTCGGTCATCGTCGCTGAGCCGCCGCCCCCTCGCTCGAGGGTCGTGCAGGCGCTCAAGCTGGCCAAGGCCAGGAGCACCGGTATCAGCGGGTATCGTCGCATGGGTCGGAAAGCCTTTCTCGCAGGGCGAACAGTCTCTGTTCCCTCCCTCGCCTGTTCGGCGGATGCGTGGAAAGCCTTAAAGAAAGCTGATAAATGAGGGTTTTCGCCGACTTTTCCCCGGCTCCCCGTGCAATTGGTTGCCGCGCAGGCCGGTGCGGCCTCGGATCAATCAATGAACGGGGAGGCCGGGAATAAAGGAGTCGGGGAAAAAGGCGTCACTCTTTGATGAGGTCGACAAAGTACTTGAGGGC
>JAYVWD010000719.1:0-3232 GCA_043786345.1 Pseudomonadota bacterium | reverse complement strand
GGCTTTTCCGTGGGCGTCTCCATTTAGAAGGTGTCCTCGAGCGCGGCCTTCTGGGCGCTGCTCCGCGCCTTGCCGGTGAGCTCCGCCAGGGCGAGACGCATGAGCTCGCCGAGCTCGAGCGAAGGCGGCTTGCGCGCGTACCGGAGGAGGAGGGGCTCGAGCTCCTTGCCCTTGTAGCCGAAGTTCTCGAGCGCCGAGCGCAGGTCGTCGACCAGGATTTTATCCAGTTCTTTCGAGTCCTTGGAGTCGATGGAATCGAGCTCGGCGCACGCACCTGCCGCCGCCCGCGGCTCCGGGATCTGGAAGCCCTGGGCGATGAGCTTCTTGATCTTACGCTTCATCTCGAGGGCCAGGCGGCTGGCGAGCTCCTCGCCGATGCCCGGAACGGCCTTGAAGGCGGCGCTGTCTTCGGTCTCGGAGGCGCGCACGATCAGGGCGAGGCCCATGTTTCCGAGGATCGACAGGGCGTGCTTCGGCCCGACCTTGTTGACGTCGATCAGCGCCAAAAACAGGGCCCGCTCGTCGTGCGTGAGGAAGCCGAAGAGCCGGAGCGCGTCCTCGCGGACGAGCGTATATATCCAGATCGTTTGCGGTTTCGACAGGAGCGGGAGCAGGAGCAAGCTGGTCTCGGCCATCTCGATACCGTAGCCGACACCGTTCACGTCGATGACGGCGCTCGTGGCACCCTTGTGGACGCAGACCCCGGTCAGGCGCTCGATCATGCCGGAGGGCCCCCTATGTCGCTGGTGATGGTGATCCGCGCCGTCAGGTCCGCACGCAGCGCCTCCGCATCTACCAATGCCCTCGGCCCGGCGTTTTCGGACAGGGCCGCCACGATCCGGTCGATCTTTACCAGGTCCTTGCGGGTTTGGTCGGCCAGCCCCTGGACCATCTCGTTGAAGTTACGGATGACGAACTTGAGCTCATCCCGGTCCCGGACCTTGAACTGAGCGTTGAAGTTGCCGCCGCTCACGGCGCGGAACTGCCGGACCAGGCTGAACATCGGCCCCGCGATGCGGTGCGTCAGAATGATCCCGAAGTAGGCGACCATGGCGAAGTTGGCCAGGGCCGCGAGCAGCATCCCGATGATGAAAGGGTAGGGGACGAAGTTGGGGAAGCGTAGGATCTGGAACTGAAAGAGCGGGAAGAGGATCAGGACGACGGTGAGCAGGGTCGAGAAAAAGCCGACCAGGACCGCGGTCCGCGCATAGCGCAGCTGGAAGTCGCGGTTGATGAGGTAGATCTTCTTGGGTCTGCCGGTCATTCCGCGAGTATAGGGAACAACCTAAAATCGGACGAATGAAAAAGGTGGGGTCCGCAGGGACCCCACCGTCTTTGTGATGCTCGAAGATCAGCCCTTGAGGGCGCTGACTTTGTCCAGGCGTTCCCAGGGGAACTCGCTGCGACCGAAGTGGCCGTACGAGGCCGTCTGGCGGTAGATCGGGCGGAGCAGGTCGAACTGCTCGACGATCTGGCGGGGCTTGAGGAGGAAGGTCTTGCGGACCCGGTTCTCGAGCTCTTTCGCCGAGAGCTTGCCGGTGCCGTAGGTCTCGACGAAGACGCTGACCGGGTCGGCGACGCCGATGGCGTAGGCGAGCTGGACCAGCACCTTGGTGGCGAGGCCGGCGCCGACGATGTTCTTGGCGATGTAACGGCCCATGTACGCGGCCGAGCGATCGACCTTCGACGGGTCCTTGCCCGAGAACGCGCCGCCGCCGTGGGCGCCGTGGCCGCCGTAGGTGTCGACGATGATCTTGCGGCCGGTGAGGCCACAGTCGCCTTGGGGTCCGCCGATGACGAAGCGTCCGGTCGGGTTGATGTGGAACTTGGTGTCCCGCAGCATTTCGGCCGGGATGACCTTTTTGACGCACTCTTCGATGACGTAGGTCTCGAGCTCTTTTTGCGCGACGTCCGGCGCGTGCTGGGTCGAGACGACGACGGTGTCGACGCGGACCAGCTTGCCGTTTTTGTATTCGACCGTGACCTGGCTCTTGGCGTCCGGGCGGAGGAAGGGGACGGCCTTCGAGCGGCGCAGCTCGGAGAGCCGGCGCAGGAGCTTATGGGAGTAGGAGATCGTGGCGGGCATGTACTCCGCGGTCTCGTCGCAGGCGAAACCGAACATCATGCCCTGGTCGCCGGCGCCTTGTTCGCGCGCGTCCGAGTGGTCGACGCCCATGGCGATGTCGGGGGACTGCTGCTCGATGGCGCAGATGACGCCGCAGCTGTTGGCGTCGAAGCCGAGCTTGCCGTCGTTGTAGCCGATTTCGTCGACGACCTGGCGCGCGACCTTCGCGTAGTCGACGACCGCCTTGGTCGTCACTTCGCCGGCGATCACCACGAGGCCCGTCTTGACCAAGGTCTCGACGGCGACGCGGGAGAATTTGTCCTGGGCGAGGAGCGCATCGAGGATGCCATCGCTGATCTGGTCGCAGACCTTGTCAGGATGGCCTTCGCTCACGGATTCGGAGGTGAACAGATAATCGAGGTTCGCAGACGTCATCAAAGTCCCCTTTTCATGTTTACAAGAACGCGTCCCGACTCGTGTTTGCGGACCGCCCCGATACCAAACGCCGCACCGCCTTCGCCACACAGGACCACTGGAAGCCCCCAACCGGGAAGCTGGAGTCCGAGAGGAGCACCTTCATGAAACTCGGCGAGCTCGACCTGAACTTGCTGCCCGCCCCGCAGGCGTTCCACCACGACCTTGCGGTCAGTTTGCCAACGGGGCAGCCCGAGATCGATGGCCGGCATGGGAACGACGAGGGAGGCTAGTGCCTCAGGGCCCGAGGCCAATGCCGCCTCAATGGTCTCAAGTGACAGTGATGCGGCCAGCTCGACGCCAGCCGCCCGGGTACGGACGAGCCGCGTCAACGTACCACAAGTCCCGACCTTTTCCGCAACATCTTTAACCAGGGTCCGCACGTAAGTGCCCTTGGAGCAGTCGACGCGAAAGCTCGCCTTGCCGCCGCCGAACGCGAGCAATTCGAACGACAAAACCCGGACTTTCCGCTTCATGTCGGCGAGCGGGAGCCCCTCGGTCTGGCCGCCGCGGGCGTAGTCGTAGAGCGGCCGCCCCTTGAATTTCACGGCGCTGTAAAGGGGCGGCGTCTGCTCGATCTCGCCGGTGAACGCCTTGACCGCGTCCTCGACCATCTCGCGGGTGACGTGCGAAAAGTCGGCCTCGCGGACGCGCTCGCCCTCGAGGTCCAGGGTCGTCGTCTCGAAGCCGAAT
>JAYVWD010000718.1:0-1988 GCA_043786345.1 Pseudomonadota bacterium | reverse complement strand
GCGACCGACAAGGTCCGCGAGACCTCGTTGCTCGGCGACACCTGGAGGCCGAAGCCGTCGTACTCGGACACGTCCGAGATCGTGACCTGCGCCGCTTCGCGCGCGAGGCCGAAATCCAAAAAGAAGTTTTCGCGGACCAGGAAGGACGAGCCGAGGGCGACCTCGCTCAAAGTCGCTTTTCCCGTCTTGAAAGGGTCGCCGGAAAACATCGAGCCGTCGAAGTAGCCGAACGCCACGGACGGGGCATAGGTCCCGCCGAGCGTAAAGCTCGTGTCGCGGCCGCCGAGCGCCGCGCTCGCCGAGAGGGTCGGGGCCTGGAAGTAGTGGCCGTTCGACACATTGCTGAAGACGCTGCGCCGGACGCCGGCGCCGCCGCCGACGGACGCGCGGAGGCCCGCGGCGGTGAAGTTGTAGCGCGCCGAAGCGCCGACCTCGAAGCGCGTGTAGGTCGAGCCTTGCGTGTCGGAGGGGCCCGAGCTCGCGCTGATGCGGAGCGCGTCGGCGCCGAGCTGGTAGCCGATGGCGCCGACGCGGCGCGTGAGGGCTAAGCCGCCGTAAATCGGGATGCCGACGTGGGTCGCGCCTTCCTGTTGGACGTTGTGGCCGTCGGCGCGCACGCCGAACTGCTCGTTGATCGGGACCTGGATGTCCTGGAACGTGCCGATGCCGGTGCCGGCGCGGCCTTCGACGCCGGTGACGGGGTCCTGGCTCGCTTCACGGACCAAGGGTTGCGCGCTGGCAACGGCGGAAAACAGGCCGGCGACGGCGAAGAGAAGGGGCTTCAAGGGGAACTCCACGGCAGCTTCAACGGAAGGGGTACTACAGGAGCAGGAGGCGGGGCAAAGCGGATACGCCCGAACGCCCCTCGAGCAAACGTCGTTCCAGGCGGGAATCGGCGAAACCACAGGATTTTAACCGGTTCGACCGCACTCCCGGGGTGTCCAAAGAATGGACGGCTTACTGCTGAGCCTGGCCTTGGAGGAACAGGTAGACCGCCTCGCGAATCACGGACCCGCAGACCTGCGGCAGCGGTCCGTCGGCGGTATCTTTGCAAACGTTGCCGGGGAGCTTGGCGCCCCAGGCCTCGTCGCCCGTCGCGGCGGCGCAGAGCGCCGTCATCGCCGCGTAGTCGTCGGCGGCCCCTGTGAAGGTCACCTCGCTCACCGGCGCCGTATTGCACTTGCCGTCGTCCTTAAAGAACACGACCTTCGCGACCATCTCGAACGGCTTGCGGGCGAAAAACCCCTCCTCGTCGCCGACGGAGACCACGAAGCGGTCGCCTTCGCCCGTGATGCTGCCGACGCCCTTGATGCAGAGATTTTCCGAGGCGCAGAGGTAGCGGCCGTTCGCGATGGAGTCGCCGCAGGTGAAGTCGATCGCCTTGAGCTCGCCGCCTTCGATCACCGGGCTGAAGTCGGCCACGACGCACATGATCGTGCCGCTGCGTTTCACGCGCGGGCCTTTCGGCATCGCGCCTTGAGCGGCCGCCTTCGCCTCGGGCGCCGAGGCGACCGAGGCGACCGAGGCGCCGCTCGGCGACACGGTGCGGCAAGCGACGAGGCTCAGAGCGATGAGGACCTTGGAAAGGCGCACGGTCGGACCCCGTTTCAGAAGCGTTTGTCGCCGGCTTTGGGCTCGGTGCCGGAGAAGAACGGCAGCGTGGCCGGCTTGCCCCGCGTCGCAAAGGTACCAGGAATCGTCGCGAAGGACAGGCCCCCCGGCGGCGGCAGCGGCCGCGCGCTCTGCACGTAGTTGCGCGGCGCCGCGCGCATGAACTGGGCCCAGGCGCGCTCGGCCAGGTCGGCCGCCTGCCCCTCGTCGTCGCCAAGGCGGGCCTGGCCGGTCTCGGCGCCGATCCAGAGCGCGCTCACGAGGTTCGGGAGGACGCCGACGGCCCAGGAATTCTGCAGGTCGTCGGTCGCGGCGGAGGCGCCGCCGGCCAGGGAGCTGATGCCGTCCTCGTCCTGCGCATGGCCGCGCTTCACGAT
>JAYVWD010000717.1:0-7005 GCA_043786345.1 Pseudomonadota bacterium | reverse complement strand
GGCTTTTCCTCGGCGCGGCCCGCGAGGATCCGGATGTCGAGGAAGCGGCCGACGTTGAGCGGGCCTTGCGAGGTGAAGAGGTAGTTGCGCTCGTCGTCGGGGTTGAAGAGCGAGCCCGTCTCGTTGGGACGGTCGAGGCGCTTGACCTGGATCTCGCGCTTGCGCACGAAGAGCTTTGGCGGCTCGTCGCCCGGGCCGGTGGCACGGCCGACGAAGCGGTCGCTCTCCTTCTCGAAGAGGTCCGGGTTGCGCTGCGAGAGCGTGTGCACCTGCGGCGAGCACGCGCAAAAGCCCGCGAAGGCGAGCGCGGCGCGGAGGAGGGCGGCGGGGTTCCGGTGCTTCATTCCAGGTATTCCACGGTGGTCGAGTCGATGACTTTGACGCGCATGTGCTTCTTGGTGGTGAGCGAGACGGCCTCGATCCCCTGGCCGTAGGTGCCGTTGCCCAGGGCCTTGACGTGGCTCGTGACGGTGAGGCCGCCGGTGTGCACGAGGAGGCGCACGGTCTGGCCGAGGCGCACGACGAGCGGCACCTCGAGCATGCCCGGCTGAATGGGCGCGCCGAGCGCGAGCGGACGTTTGAGGCGCCGACCGAGGATCTCGCGGGCCGCTTCCGAGAAGCGCTGCGAGCCGCGGCCGAGCTCGACGAAGTCCTCGGCCAGGTCGCTTTCACTAAAGATATCGCCATGCTGCATATTGCGCGCGGCGACGGGCAGGCGCTTGCGCAGGACGAGCGCGGCGCTCACCTGGTGCGTCTCAAAGGCCGCGGGGTCCCCTTCCGGGACGTACCGCACGTCGAGGCGTTGCGCGCCCGTGAGGTTTTTCACGAGCCAGTCCTCGTTGCGCTTAGGTAACCCGGCTACCGCCGGGAACTCGACCGTGTGGGCGACGGGCCGCAGCTTGTGCTTGCCGAGGATCTGCAGGCGGGTGACCTCGACGCGGTAGGCCGCGCCCTCGGGAAACGCCGCGGCGAAGGCGCGCGTGAGCTCCGCCTGGACGGCGTCGGCGTCCATCTCGCGGAAGCCGGCGGTGACACGCAGACCCTGCGGCGCCTTCACCACGATCGCGGCCTCGTCCCACTCGCGCGCGAGCAGCTCCTTGAGGCGCGTCTCGGTGAGGATCAGGATCTTTCCGGGCGCCGGCGCCGATCCGAGGTCGACGCCGTAGGCCTCGGCGCAGATCACGTCGACGCCGGTGCAGTCGGCGAGCTGGCCGAGCAGCAGGCGGTCGCCCTCGGTCTCGACGCTCGCCTTGAACGTGAACGTCGCCGGCATCGGCACCTGCGGCGCAAAACGCAGGTCCTCGCCGGAGGCGGTGCCGACCGCCCCGGCGAAGGCCAGGATCAAGATGAGGAGGGCTCGGGTCAATGCGGTCTCAAAGGGTTAGGCGCGGCGCTCATTAGCGGATCGCGACCGTTGCTTGCAACATCTGGTCGCCCGTCTGGATGACTTTGGAGTTCATCTCGTAGGCGCGCTGCCCGGAGATCATGTCGACCATCTCCTGGACGACGTTGACGTTTGCCGCCTCGAGGGACTGGTGCTCGATGGCGCCGAGGCCGTTCTGGTTCGCGACGCCGACCACCGGCTCGCCGCTCGCCTCGGTGCCCGAGTAGAGGTTGCGGCCCTTGGAGGAGAGGCCCATCGGGTTGATGAAGTTGGCGAGCTGGATCTGGCCGAGCTCCTGCTTCTCGGCGCCGACCTGCGCCGTGACGACGCCGTCGAGGCCGACCGTCACGGTCGTCGCGCCCTGGGGCTTGGTGATGCCGTCCACGAGCGGGAAGCCGTCGGCCGTCGTCAGACGGCCCTGGTTGTCCCACTTGAAGTTGCCGTCGCGGGTGTAAGCCGTCTGGCCGTCGTCGAGCTGCACGCGGAAGAAGCCGTCGCCCATGATCATCATGTCGTGATCCTGACCGGTCTGCTTCATCGACCCGACCGTGAAGAGCTTGTCCACCGACGCGAGCTTGGCGCCCGAGCCGATCTGGATGCCGCTCGGGACGACGGTGCCGGTCGTGGTGTTCTGCCCGGGCGCGCGCAGCGTCTGGTAGAGCAGGTCGTGGAAGTTGGCGCGCGACTTCTTGAACGCAGTCGTGTTCAAGTTGGCCAGGTTGTTGGAGATGACGTCGATGTTCTGCTGCTGAGCTTCCATCCCGGTCGCGGCCGTGAAGAGTGAACGCATCATGGCTTAAGGTCCTCGTACCAAGTTAAAGGGGATGAAAGAAGCAGGCGGGGTCATCAGGCCCGAACGTCACCGATGGCGTTCGAGGATTTGTCCATCATCTTGTCGTAGTTCTGCACCGTCTTCTGGTAGGCCTCGTAGCTGCGGTGCGCGATGATCATGTCGGTGAGGTTCTTGATCGCGTTGACGTTCGAGCCCTCGACGAAGCCCTGGCGGATCTGCGGCAGCGCGAGGCGTTTGACGCCTTCCGGCTGGCCGCCGTACTGGTAGAGGTTGCCGCCGGCGCGCTCGAGCGCCTTGTCGTCGTCGAAGCGGAAGAGCTGGAGGCGGTCGACCATGTGGCCGTCCTGCCAGACTTCGCCGTTGTCGTTCACCTGGAAGTTCGGGCCGTGGACGACGATGTCGCCCTTCTCGCCCATGACCGGGAAGCCATTTTGCGTCGACAGGACGCCGTCTCTGCTCAACGTGAAGTTGCCGGCGCGCGTGTAGCGCTCGCCGTCCGGGGTCTGCACCAGGAAGAGGCCGTCGCCCTCCACCATCAGGTCGGTCGGGTTCTGGGTCTGGACGGTCGGGCCCTGGCTCGTGTCGCGGGAGACGTCGGCGACGCCGACGTTGAAGATGTCGTTGCCGCGGAGGTAGAGGAGGTTTTCCATGTTCACTTTGAAGTTCGCGGGCGGGAGCGGGCTGTCGTAGCGCTTCTCCGGCTCCGGCTCCTGCAGCGTAAACGTCGCGCGGTCGCCCTTGAACGCGACCGTGTTCACGTTCGCCATATTGTTGGCGATCATCTCGAGGACGCGCTCCTGGGCGATCGCTCCGGCGAGAGGGGTGTATATGGCCTTTTCCATGCAGCGCTGCTTTCCTGACGGTGTGGCGTCATCTAAGCAAGCTCTGTGCCAGGGACCCGACGGCGGAAACCTGACGGTCGCCAAGCGCCGCGATGCACAGGGTTTTCGCCGCGGGCTTTGCGAGAAGCGCCAAGGCCCGAGCGCTGCGCGCGCGCCCCCCGGCTTTCGGTAAGAGTTTCCTGGCAGCGCCAAGGACCTGCCGCCGGAGTCGTCAAAATACCGTTAGTCAGCGCCGGAGAACGAGCGCGCTCGCGTTGCCGCCGAAGCCGAGCGCGGTCACCAGCACGTTGCCGACCCGCCGCCGCGGGACCGTCGGGAAGCCGAGCTCGCCGTCGTCGGCGTAAGGCAGCGCCGGGACCTCGCCCGTCTCGAGCGAGCGCACCGCGAGCGCCGCCGAGAACGCCGCCGACGCGCCGATCATGTGCCCCGTCAGCCATTTATGAAACGTGAGCGCCGGCAGGTTCACGCCGAAAACGCGCCGATAGGCGGTGATCTCGGCCGCATCGCCCTTGAGCGTGCCGGCGCCGTGGCCGACGACCAGGTCGATCGCGCTCTGGTCGAGCCCGGCCTGCTCGAGGGCCTGCTCGATCGCGTCGACGAGCACCTGCCCGTCGGCGCTGATGCCGGTGAGCGTCGCGCCCTCGGTCGCGGCGCCGAAACCCGCGACCCGCGCCAGCGGCCCGCCGCCCAGGGTTTCCGGCCGGGCGCTCAGCGCCAGGCAGGCCGCCCCCTCGGCCGCGAGCAGGCCGGAGCGCAGCGGATGCATCGGCCGGCAGGGAAAGAGCGCCGAGCCGTTGCGGGACATGCGCACGCCGATCGTGTCGAGCTGCGCCAGCGTAAACGGCGTCAGCGACGCCTCGGCGCCGCCGGCGATCGCGTGGTCGGCGATGCCGCTCGTCACCAACGCGTACGCGACGCCCAAGGCGTTGAGCCCGGTCGCGCAAGCCGACGACACGGCGAGCGAGAGGCCGTCCAGGCCGAGATCCTGGGCGACGGCCGAGGCGAAGGCGCCCGCGGTGCTCGCCGGGCTCGCGCTGAGCGCGACCGTCCCCTTGGCGGAGAAGCGCTCGAACTCGCGCTCGATGGTCCCCGTCGCGCCGCGCGAGGAGCCCATGATCACCGCCGTGCGCCCCGGCGGCCGCTCCGCGAGGCGGCCGGCCGACCGCGCGCCGCGCGCTTCGCTCCAGGCCTCGCGCGCCGCGAGCACGCCCATCAGCACACCGCGGTCCTGCGCCTTGAGGCGCCGGTCGAGGCGCAACGCCGCCAGGGCCTCCTCGCCGTCCGGTCCGAGCCGGCCGAGGTAGCCGTAGTCGTCATCGAGCGTGAAGCAGGGCTTGCCGCGCTCCAGGGCGCGCCAGCTCCTCTCGAACGACGCACCGGCCGGAGACTGGGTCCCACGGCCCGTCACATAGACGTTTCTACCCATCAGCCTTCAAAGCCCCCGACCCTAGGCTTTAGCCCGGCCGCCAGGGAAAGTCACTTTGGGAACTCGGGCGACCGTCATTTCTGGAACGGCCGAATGGGCAGCATCATGCCCTTGCCGTCGATCTTGGTGCCGTCCATCTTCACGAACAGGACCTTCGTGCCGCCGGCCTTCGGCGGGGTCGCGGTCTTGCACTGCCCGATGGCAGTGCCGACCGGGCAGTCGACGCACTGGTCGATTTCCATGCCGGAATACGTCGTGCTGACCGCCTCCTTGAACTGCGCCAGGAGCTTCTCAGAGGCCGCGAGCGCCGCCTTGATGCCGTCGTCCGTGCAGTCGACTTTGGCGAGCTCGACGCTGCCGCAGGTCGGGGTGTCGGCGAAGCGGTCGTAGAACTTGCCGCTGGCGCCGCAGTCCTTCACTTCTTTTTTCTGCGCATCGTCGCCGACGGACTGGGCGCCGTCGCGCTTGAAGCTGTCGGGAACGGTGACGCCCGAGGACGTGCCGCTGGAGGCCTCGCCGGAGCTGGTTTCCTCGCCCGAGGACGAGCCGAAGGTCTCGCCGGTGTCCGAGCTGGTGGCGGAGTCCTCTTCCTTTTTCTTCGACTTGGAGTCGTCGTCGTCGCCTTTGAGCTTCTTGCCGCTCGACGAGCCCGACGACGAGCCGCCGGCCGTCGGCGGCGCGGGAACCCCGCCCGAGTCGCAGCTCTGCGCGAGCACCGGCATGCCCAGGAGGCCGGCGGCGATCAACAGGTGACGAACGAGGCTCGTTCCACGCACGGTGGTGCTCCCAAAAAACCAGAAGTCGCAGACGTAGGGACCAATCCCCTTGTCGGTGCTTTGGGGGTCCACCTTTAGAATGAGGTCAAATTCTCGATTTTAGTCAGCAAAATTAAATAGTTAAACTTAGATTTTCGGAGTTGAATGCGAGACGGCCCCGGCCTTGAATCCGGCCGGGGCCGTCCGGGATCATTTCACTATTGGAGCAGCTTCAGGGCGATCTGGGGCTGCTGATTGGCCTGGGCGAGGACGGCCGCGCCGGCCTGCTGCATGATGTTCTGCTGGGTCATGTTCGCCGTTTCGCTCGCGAAGTCGACGTCCTTGATGCGCGACTTGGCGGCGCTCAGGGCTTCGATCTGGATCGCGATCGCGCCGTCGGTCTTCTCGAGGCGGTTCTGGGTGGCGCCGAGGTCGGCGCGGTAGCTGGCGACCATCTGCATCGCCTTGTCGATCGTATTGATCGCGAGCTGGGCGCGCCCCTTGCTGTCGATCCGCGTGCCTTCCTCGTCGAGCGTGTTGCCGATCCCGAGCGAGCCTTCGCCGTCGGTGAACGCGTTCAACTTCGAGAGGTCGATGCGGATGACGTTGATCGGGTTCTTGACCTCGAGCGAGTCGGCGTTCAAGTAATAGTTCTTACCGACCTGGATCTCGAGCGGCGGGTAGTTGTGCGCCTCCATCAGCTCGTCCGGGATCTGATGGGTGCCGGTGAGGAGCCGGGTGCCGTTGAACTCGGTGCTGACGGCGATCCGGTCGACTTCGTCCTTGAGGGCGAAGTATTCCTGGTTCAAATACTTGCGCTCGCGTTGGCCGAGCGTGTCGGACGCGGCCTGCACGCTGAGCTCGCGGAGGCGGACCATGATGTTGTTGATCTCGCTCAAGCCGCCTTCGGCGACCTCGACGAGCGAGACGCCGTCGTTGGCGTTGCGCTTCGCGACGACCAGCGAGCGGATGTCCGCCCTCAAATTTTCCGAGATCGCATACCCGGCCGCGTCGTCCGCGCCTTTGTTGATGCGATAACCGGAAGCAAGGCGTTCGGTCGCCTTCTGCACTTCGGTGGTCGAGTTACCCATGTGACGTTGAGCGTTCAACGACTGGATGTTCGTGCGTATTCTAAGGCCCATAGCGGTCCCCAGTTAAAATTAGCGGATTGGAAGGACTGAGTAATTTAAGAATACAAGATCGCCGCGCGCCTGGGAAGTGACCAGGGTCAGGGGTATACGCCGCGGGCGGGGGGGGCGGACCAGGGGGACGGCCTCGGCGCCACCGAGAATCAATGGGCAAACGGTGATCCATAGCTCATTGACCAAGCCCTCTGAGAAAAATTGGCGGTTCACCTCCCCACCCCCGAAAAGCAGCACGCGGCGGGCGCCCCGGGCCTCCAGGGCCTGAAGGATGCAGCCCGCGGGCGCCTCGTCCCTATAGGCGAGGTTCTCCACGCTGCCGCTGTGTAGCGGGAGCTCGAGGGGCGCGCGCGAGGCGAGCCACCGGGGGACGGACGCCTGGCGCCAAAACGGGGCGGCGGCCGGAAGTCCTCGGTTGGTCGCGACGACCCAGATCGGGACCTGGCCGCGGTCATTGCGCGTTTCGAAGGCACCGCCGCTCGCTAGCAGCGAGCGGCTCCCGACGACGACGGCGTCCGCGGTGCGGAGCAAGGCCAGGAGGTGGTCTTTGTCGTCCTGATTGGTGAAGCCCGAGGCCGCGCGCTCCTCGTCGCGCTCCTCCGGGGAGCTCGCGATCTGGGCATCGACGGACATGGCCATGACGTTGATGACGTGCATCCCTGG
>JAYVWD010000716.1:0-4541 GCA_043786345.1 Pseudomonadota bacterium | reverse complement strand
TGAACGCCGCCGACTGGTTCCCCGCGAGGTCCGCCGCCTTCAACATCATCGTCGCCGGCTCCGTGGCGAGCAAAGGGAAGGCGAAGTCCTGCGCCGAGACCGCCAGATCCGCGGAGCACGCCGCCGTGCGCTCGGCGCCGGCCGGCGGCACCAACGTAAAGGTCGCCAGCAGAAGGTCCCGCTCATCCGGATTGACCTGCCCGGCGGCGGGCTCCGTGCGGCACGAGCCGGGCTTCGCGAAGCGCAGGACGACGCCGGGGACCACCGCCGGATGCAGGCGCACCATCTGCGCCGGGATCCCCTTGCGGAAGACATAGGGCAAGGCGTCCGTGCCGCCTGCGGCCCCGGCCGGCGCGAATCCGAAGTCGAGGTCGAGGGCCGGGGCATTTTCGGCGAGCACGGGCGCGATCGCGTCGACCAGCACCGTCCGCCGGTTGGAGTCGTCGTCGACCGCGGCGCTGACGTTGCCGTAGTCGTCGCGCCGGAAGAAGGTCATCGGCCGGGCGCCGCCGAAGGCCGTGAGGTTGAAGGCCGAGGCTTGGAACACGTTGCCGCTCGGGTCGCAGCGCACGAACGCCGCGTTGCCCGCGGTCGGGGCGGAAAGCCCAAAGTGCACGCCGAAGTCCTGCGTACCGGTGCAGTCGAGGAAGGTGACCTTGAAGGTCGCCTCCGGCAGGCTCGAGACGACGTCGGCCGTGCCGCCGCCGCCCTCGACCCGGAATCGCTCGGCTTTCGATAGTGGTTTTAACGAGTTACGGATCCCGCGGACGGTGTGGACGGGCGGGTCGTTGAGCCCCGCGAGCACCGGCGAGACGCCGATCGCGAAGCGTCCGTCCGGCGAAGCGTTGGCGAGGAACGGCGGGATCGTCACGACGACGTGCGGGGGAATCACGTCGTAGAGTTTTTCGTCGAGCGGTTGGCCGGTCGCCTCCTCGCCGGCGTAGACGCGGATCGCGAGGCCGCCGAGCGCCAGGTTCCGGATCCGCAGGTCGAGGCGCACCGGCAGGTCGTCGCGCACGAGCGCGGTCTTCCCCGCGTCCTCGACGCGCGTGGCCGTCGCCGCGGCGATCTGCACGTCGAGGTCGGGGACGCTGGGCGGCGTCGTCGCGGTCGCGCAGGCGGCGAGCGTGACCTTCAAGGATTGGGTGTCGGGCCCGAGGGCGATCGGGCTGGTGGTCGCGACGCAGAAGCCGACCCGCTCCGTCACCAGCTGGAAGGCGAAACCGGCGGCCGGCGTCGGCAGCGGGAAGACCAGCGCCTCGCCCGCCGTGTCCGTCTTCGTCGCCACGGGGCGGAAGATGCCGGCTTCCCAGGGGCGGACCGGCTTGGGCTTCTCGGCGTCGGCGAGCGACAGCGCCACGCCGAAGACGCGCGCGCCCTCGACCGGTTCGCCGTTCGCGTCGACGACTTTGACGAGGGCGGCGCCGGCGGTGGCGACCGGCGCGACGTCCACGTCGATGATCTTCTCGGCGGCGAGCGCGGCGGCGCGCGGGATCGCGGCGACGACGCGGGCGTAGGCGGGGAGCGGGCCGCTCGCCAGCGTCCCGAAGGCCGGCGCCAGCTCGAAGGTGAGGCTGCCGATCGTAGCCCTCGACAGGCGGCCGCGCGGCACCCGGGGCGCGAGCTCGTTCAGCGCCGTCACCCGGTCCAGGTCGGTGAGGGCGCCCTCGAAGCGGATCGCCTCGGTCGGGACCCCGAACTCGTATTTGCCTGTCGCCACGTCGAAGCGGAAGCCGTCGATGGGGGTGCGCGCCCCGTCGTCGCTCAGCAGGAACCCCTGGATGGGCGCGCTGGAAGCGAAGGCGCCTTTGATCGTGAGGTCGCGGCTCAAAATGACGTCGCGGGCCGGGCCCGGACCGCAGCCGCTGGCGAGGGTGATCGCCAGAGCTGCGGAACCGAGTCGGACCGTCCTTTGTCCGAGGGCGCGCGCGGTCATGGAGGGCTTATTTCTCGCTGAGTTTGACGGGCAGGTGGTCGGTGCCGAAGTACACGTCGTACGTCACGCAGCCCTGCTCGCCGCACCGGGCCGGGCCCCAGTACTTGTTTTGATAGAGCTTGTAGTTGGGAACGCCCTGGCCGGGCGCCACCGCGCGCTCCGCCGTCGCCACGTCCTCGGCCTTGACGCCGATGCGGGTGATTTTCAAGTCGGCCAAGGTCTTGAGCTCGCCGGCGTCGGTCACGCCGTTCTGATCGGCATCGACCCACACGCGGAGCCGGGCGAACGCCGCGTCCGAGGCGTCGACCCAGGATTTGCCGTGCGCCATCTCGGCGAGGGCTTCGTAGCCGTTCTTCGCCGTCTGGCCGTTGGCAAGGAGGGTGTGGTCGCCGAACATCTCGGAGCCGTCATCGATTTTACCGTTGCCGTTGCGGTCGAGGACGAGGAAGCCGGCGGTCGGCTTGATCCAGCCCACCTTCCGCTTCGCGCCTTCCGCGCCGAAGTCGAACAGCACGTTCGCCTCCGCCGCGTTGACGGTCTCGACGTCGCCCTTGGCGGCGAGGTCGAGCACGATCGGGCTGTAGGTGATGAGCGCGGTGACGGTGCGCGTCGCCGCCGTGACCCACTGCACGCCGCCCCGGACGACGCTGTCCACGGTCGAGGTCTCGGTGACCTTGGCGCCGCCGTTCATGCTCAGGTTGCAGCCCTTGCCTTGGGGCTTGCCGTCGGCGCCGAGCGCCTCGATGAAGGCGGTTTCATGGAAGCCGGCCGCGCCGTCCGACTTCGCCAGAAAGAGCGAGATCGGGGCTTCGTAGACGTTGAGGGCCCGAGCCTGCGTCTTGAAGTCGTCGGCGCGGATCGTGAACGTTTCGCCGTTCATGCCGGTGGCGCGGATGTAGTAGGCGTTGCCGTAGAAGCGGCCCACGATCTGGGTTTCGCCGTCGATCGGGTAGGGGGAGCCTTCGGCCCGCTTGGCGACCTCGATCGCGTGCGGGTGGTTCATCGGCAAGATCTTCGCGCGCAGGCTGCCGAGCACCGCGCTCGAGGGGCCGAGCGGGTAGTTCTGCACCGTCTGCGAGGTGACGACTTGCGAGGTCGAGACCGACGTTACGACGCCGGGCTGGCTGGCGGTGTCGCACACGGCGAGGGATTGGGCCTTCGTGCCGGACTGGCAGTCCTGGAGGTAGCCGGCGGCGACCTGACCGAGCCTCGCCTGGCGGCAGATCTCGACCGCCCAGTCGTACCAGTAGCCGACCTGCGCGCGGCAAGACACGGGGTCCGTGAAGACCTGCCACGGAAAGCCGTTGCGCTGGAGCACGACGTTCATGCTCTGGACTTTGTTGACGGTGGTCTCGACCACGTTGTTCGTGGTGACCTGCTTGAGCGTCTGGATCGTCCGACAGCGGCCGGAATCGCCGAAGTTGCCCTTACCGGAGTCGAGGCCCGCGTCGCAACGCTTGACCGGGTCGCCTTCCTTGAGCGCGTAGTTGTAGTAGAACGAGCAGGCCTGCATCCCGTAAGGAATGAGGAGGTCGCGATTGATGTCGCCGCCGAGCTTGCCGGCCTCGTCCCGGGCGAGCTGGACCAGGTCTTCGTAGCCAAGGCGCGACGCGATGGCGGCGATCAGGTTGAAACTGGCGATGACGCCCGCCTCGAGCTTCTGGATGCGCTCGGGGGTGATCTTCGCGACCGCGTCGATCTTCGCGTTGAGGGACGCGTAAAGGGTTTCGAGGCTCTTCAGGCGGGCGTCGTGGTCCGCGAGGTTCTTCGCGCCTTCCTTGGCCAGGTCGTAGGCGCTGGCGACGTTCTGCTCGAGGGCGGCGATGCGGTAGCGGTTCTCGGACTCCTCGACGAGGAGGTCGGCGAGGACGGCGCGGAAACCGGGGATCGCGTCGGTGCCTTGGGTGAGGAAGTCGGTGACCGCCCGATCGGTGGCCAGGTTGGGCTTGAGCATGTCGACGAGGCGTTTCTCGTAATTGTCCGCCGCGGTCTGGACGGCGAGGAGCTTCGGCGCGATCATCGCCGTGACGGCCGCTTTCACGCGGGCCGACGAGGCCAGGACTTTACGGAGCGCCGTGCCGTGCTCGCCCTTGTCGGTGAACAGGCCGCGGGCCCAGTCCTCGACTTTGGCGGTGCAGCCCTGGCCGGTGCCGAGCGAGTAGGGCGGGATCACGGCGAGGCCGACCACGGCGGTCAGCGAGCCGCCGGCGGCCGGCTTGAGGCCGAAGAGGATTTTGTCGAGCTCGGGGTCGCCGGAGCGGGCGCCCGCGATCAGGAGGCGGGTGTAGGCGCGCGCCAGGTGGATGTACCAGGGCTTGCCGCCGATCGCGGGCTGCTGGCCTTCCTCGCCCGGGCGGTCGCCGGTGATGCCGCCGCACTCGGGGAGCGCCGCGATCACCTTGAAATTCTTGTTGATTTCGAGGTTCGGGACGCCGGCGGCATGGTGGATGATGTCGATGCCGGCCATGAACTCGCCGGCGGTCGTGCCGAGCGCCTCGGCCAGGTCTTCGACGGCGACGACCATATTGTCGAACTGGGGCTGGGAGTCGGTGAGGAAGACCGTCACCGCCGTCGGGTCGGCGACCTTGTTCAGGTGGCGGGCGAG
>JAYVWD010000715.1:0-12417 GCA_043786345.1 Pseudomonadota bacterium | reverse complement strand
GCGGCGAGAAAAAGCGGCAGGGAGACGGCCGTGACACCGCAGGCGAATCGGGACCAAGACATTGGCAGTAACCTCAGATAAAACAGGCGGATAGCGAATTGTTGCCAAGCCCGATGATGCTATCAAAGTCGTGCCGCCGAAGCGAGTCGAATCATGACCTGAGCCGGCTCGACCCCGGCGATTCTCACCAACTTTTGGCGGCTCGTCGCCCCGCGCATGAGCTCCACGTCGCGCCGCTTCACGCCGAGCGCTTCGGCCAGAAACGCCAGGAGCGCCTCGGTCGCGGCGCCGTCGATGGGCGGGGAGGCGACTCTGACCTTGAGGGCGTCTCCGTGCGGGCCGACGACTCCGGTGGTCTTGGCCCCCGGCTGGACCGCGAGGGCGATGGTCACGGTACCGCCCTCGGCGCGGAGCCAGGCGGGCAGCGGGGCGGCCGTCATCGCCAGTCGAACGCGATGCGGGCGTCGAAGAGCTCGTCCTTCGCCGAGGTCTTGCCGTCGCGGTCGGGGAAATTGAGTTGGGCGTACTTGCGGTCGTACATGCGGCGGCCGTATTCGAGGCTTAAAATCAGGCCCTCGCTCAGGGTGACGCCGCCGCCGCCGGTGTAGGACGTCTGGGATAGGCTGTTGCGGGCCGGGCCCGCCTGGGTGACGAAGGCGTCGACGGAGCCGGCGTCGATGCGGCGGGTGGAGAGGTCCACCCCGATGAAGTACCGCTCGAGCAGCCCATAGCGCAGGCTCACGTCGTAGGTCGTGCGCTGAACGGTGTTCACGGCGTTCAGGTCGGCGTCCTCGACGAATAGGGTGTCGGGGTCCAGGGAGTGGCACCGGTCGAGGTCGGCTTTCGCCGGGGCCCAGGCGTGCTCCTTATCCAGATCCGAGAGGACGTTGCGCTGCCAGCCGATGCCGGCGACGAGACCCGCGATGCCGGCCGCGGTTCCGTCATAGGTCAGGCCGGCGGCGAGGCGCTGCGTCGAGTAGCCGAGCCTGGGGCGGGCGGCGGAGGCGACGTAGCCGCAGTCGGCGAGCAGGCGTTGCGTGTCCCAGGCGGCTTGGCGGGAGCCGGCGCTGTTGCCGTCGAAGCTGGCGCCGAAGCTGAGCTTCAGGCCTTTGACGACGGTCGCGCCGATCTGGAAGCCGAAGTATTGCTGCGCGTCGAGGTTGCGCGTGTCCTCGCCCTCGCCGTTGCCGGCGGCGAACTTGACCATCATGTCGGGCAGCGCGGTGAGGTGGTAGGTGACGGTGATCGCCGCCTGCTTCCAGCCGGTGTCGGCGAACGGGCTGGCGAGCCCGAGGCCGCTGACCGAGGGGATCGTCGCGGCGCCGCCGTAGCTTTGCATCGAGAAATCGAGGTTGGGCCGGGGCGACCAGCTGAGCGCGTAGGCGTCGACGAGCACCAGGTCGGAGTCGCGCACGGTCGGCAGGTTGGCGCGCAGCGGCGTGTCGGCCTTCGAGGCGATCGGCGTCGCGAAGGGGTCGAGGCGGATCATCGCGTGCGCTTCCGGCGACAGCGCATGCGTCGCCTCCAGCGACAGGCCGGTGATCGCCGCGCAGTCCTGCGACGAGCCTTTGTCGTAGTTGAAATGGTGGAGGCAATCGGCGCGGACCCCGAGGCGCGTCGTCGTCTCGGCCCCGCGCGCGGCCGGGGACAGGAGCAGGAAGACGGGAAGGAAACGGAGGAAACGCATGGAATCAAGCCTTTTCGTTCAAGTCATAGCTGAGGACCAAGCCGTAACGGCGCAAGGTCGCATGGGCGCCGCCGTCGGCATCGATGAAGGCGCCGCCGTCGGTGCCGGGGCCGTCGATCAGGCGGCGCTCGGCGGAGATCATGAGCTGGAGGGAGAGGTCGCTGCCGAGGCTGCCGAGGATGCCGGCCTCGACCTGCCACCCGTTGACCGTCGCCGAAAGGTCCGGGTGGGCGGCCGTCGATGCGCGCTGGCTCTTGCCGAGCTGCGTTCCCAACAGGACCCACGCCTGCGGCAGGACGCGGGTCGAGGCGGACAGGCCGGCGCTCCGCTGGACCCGCGGAGCGGGCTTCGCGAGGCCGGACTGCATGCCGCGCCACTTCTCGGCGGAGGCGCGGAGGTCCAGGCTCAAGGTCGTCGGAAAACCGCCCTGGGCGAAGAGCTGCGCCACCGCCGTGACCTGGCCGAAGCCGTTGCTGCGTTTGCCCTCGCCCCGCGTCGGGTCGCCGGCGCGGGAGTCGAGGAGGCCGCCGGCCGCCGAAAGCTCGATGCTGTCGGTCGGCAGAAAGCTCAGGACCGCGGCGCCGCCGAGGTACGGGTCGGAAGCGACGGGCGCCGTGTCGAAGCTGCCGCGCTTCGAGCCGCTCGTTTCGACGCGGTCCTCGTCGCCGTCGATGGCATAGACGTCGGCGAGAAGCGCGCCGGCGACGCGCGCCGTCGGCAGGTCGGGGCCGTCGCGCGCGTCCTGCCAGCGCAGCCGCAGGCCGGCGAACTTCGCGGGGAGCGCGACGCGCAGGCCGAAGTCCAAGGCCACCGGATAGCTCGCGCGCAAGGGGGCGAGCTCCTCGAAAACGCCGACGCTGGTGGACAGGCTCGAAGCCGGATAGATCGTGACGTGATAGGCGTCGAGCAGCTTGATCGTCGGCATCGGCCGGTAAGGGTCGCCGCTGCGGGTGTCGGTCTCGACGGCCCTTGTCGCGCCGGGGGCCTCGCGGCTCAAGGCGTCGGGGCGCAGAACGAGGTGCAGACCGGAGGCGTTCTGCGTGCGCCAGTCGAGGCTCAGACGGAGGCGTTTTAAGCCGAGGGACCGGGGGGTCGCTTTGAGCCGAAGCGCCGCGGGCTGCGGGTTGGGGCTCGTCGGCGACGGCGCCGTCGGGCCGCCGGCGGCGCTATCGGGCTTGCCGAAGACGTCGCGATACTCGAGATCGAGGGCCGCGGAGTAGGTGAGGACCGCCGGTCCCGGCGCCGGCGCCGGCGGCGGCGAAACGGGCGCCGCGCGGCCTTCCGCCGCCAAAAAACCCACGCTCAACACCGTCAAAATCCGCATCGGTCTCACTCTCGTCGCAACATGGCGCCTCGGCTGGGCCTTTTTCGAAGTTTTAGTCGGTTCTCCGCCGGCGCGCCACGTCAAAAATCCGCCGCCCACGGCGCCAGGACTTTGACGAATAGCGCTCGGCAAAAGCGTTCCAGCACCCCTCAAACCCGGCAAAGCACGGGAAAAATGCGCGTGATTTGGGGTCCGCGAAAAACGGGGTGGCACGCCTTTTGTATGATCCCCCTTCGAAAAGAGGTCCCATGGCCGACGAAAAGAAAAAAGACGACAAGAACGAGCCGAAGGCGGAGAAGGCCGAGCTTTCCCCGGAGGAGCTCGCCGCCAAATCCAAAAAGAAGCGCCTTTTCGTCATCATCGTCGCGGGCGTGCTCGGCCTGGGCGGCGTCGGCGGCGGCCTCGCCGTCGTCCTCGGCGGCGGCGAGAGCAAAGCCGAAGCCCCGAAAGGCGAGGGCGGCGAGAAAAAAGAGGAGCACGGCGGCCACGCCAGCGGCACCGCGAGCGGCCACGGAGAGAAGAAGGAAGAGACGAAGGAAGAGCACGGCGGCCACGCCAGCGGCACCGCGAGCGGCCACGGCGAAGAGAAGAAGGAAGGCCACGGCGAAGAGAAGAAGGAGGAGCACGGCGAGGCCGCGAAGAAGGACGATAAGAAGGACGCCAAGAGCTCCAAGCTCGAAGGCGTCGACTTCGGCTGCACCCAGCCGCTGCAACCGTTCCACCTGAACCTCGGCAATCCCCTCGAAAATCGCTACATCCGCCTCGAAGTCGCCCTCGAATACGGCTGCGCCGAGGAATCGAAGGCCGAAATCGAGAAGCGCCTGCCCCAGCTCCGCGACGCGATCATCTCGGTGACCTCCCGTAAGACGCGCGAATTCCTGCTCGGCCCCGACGGCAAGGAGCAGCTCCGCAAGGAGATCCACAACCGCGTCAACCACTACATGACCAGCAAGATCGACGACGTGTTCATCACCGACATCCTCATCGAGTGAAGTGAGAATAGCCGCATGAATCAGGTGCTCTCGCAAACCGAGGTGGATGCGCTCCTTTCGGCCGTCTCGGACAACCGGATCGACGCCGACGACGTGGGCGGCGACGACCAGCTCAAGAGCGGCGTCGTCCAGTACGACTTGGCCAACCAGGATCGGATCATCCGGGGACGGATGCCGACGCTCGACATCATCCACGACCGATTCATCCGCCTGTTCCGGGTGACGCTCTCGAACGCCCTCCGCAAGATGGCGAACCTGAGCGTGAACTCCACGGGCCCGCTCAAGTTCTCGGAGTTCATGAACTCCCTGCCGCTCCCGTCCTGCCTCAACATCCTGCGCCTGGACCCCCTGCGCGGCGCCGCCGTGATGGTGATCGAGTCGAAGCTGCTCTATGCGCTGGTCGACAGCTTCTTCGGCGGCAACGACGTCCCGTACACGAAGATCGAGGGCAAGGACTTCACCCAGATCGAGATCAAGATCGCGCGCCGCGTCGTCCTGAGCGCGATCGACGACTACGAGAAGGCGTGGGAGCCGGTTTATCCGCTGAAAGTGGGCTACAGCCGGACCGAGATCAACCCCCAGTTCGTCGCCGTCGTGCCGCCGTCGGACGTCGTCATCGCGACGACCTTCGACGTCGAGCTCGAAAAGGTCTCCGGCACGATCAAGATCGTCATCCCGTACGCGACGCTCGAGCCGATCAAATCCAAGCTCTCCGTCGGCTTCCAGAGCGAGCAGCTCGAGGTCGACTTCATCTGGATCAACCGGATCAAAGAACAGATCATGGGCACCGCCGCCAACCTCCTCGTGAAGCTCGGCGAAGCCGACATCGCGCTGCGCGACCTGATGGAGCTCGCACCGGGCGACATCATCCAGCTCGACACCGACGCCACCATGCCCCTCGACATCCTGGTCGAGGGGATTCCGAAATTCAAAGGCATCCCCGGTCTGCTCAAAGGCAACCGTGCACTCAAGATCGTCGAATCGTTGATTGATGTTTGATTTCAGGAGGCGGCCATGGGCAGTGAAGGCATGAATCCCGAAGACTTCGGCCTCGGTTCCGATTTCGACGACGCGCTCGCCGCGGCGACCGGCGACTCCGGCCCCGCCGCGGGCGCGGGCGGCGGCGAAAACCCGGAAAGCGCGATGGCCATGGGCGGCGGCAGCAGCGTGCCCGCCGACGAGCAGCGCGTCTCGCGCATGGATTTCTCCAAGCTCAAGATGATCCTCGACATCCCGCTCAAGGTGTCGGTCGAGCTCGGCCGCACCAAGATGCTGGTCAACGACCTCCTGCAGCTCGGCCAGGGGTCCGTCATCGAGCTCGACAAGATCGCCGGCGAGCCCATGGAGATCCTGATCAACGACAAGCTCGTCGCCATGGGCGAAGTCGTCGTCGTCAACGAGAAGTTCGGTGTGCGCCTCACGGACGTCGTCTCGCAGTTCGGCCTCGGCGATCTCGCCGGCTCCGACAAAGCCGGATAAAGGGAGGTTTCTTCGTGCGCTTTCCCGGTCTCCTCGCCCTGAATCTCCTCGCGACCCCGGCGTTTGCCGCCCAGGCTCCCAAGCTTGCGCCCAAGCCCGCCGCGGTTGCCGCCATCGTGACCCTCGGCGAAATCGACAGCGAGGCCGACGACCGCCTGACGAACGTCAACGTCCGCCTCGACATCAAGCCGCAATGGACCGCGCCCGGCGAGATCCAGGACCACGGCTCGTTCCTCCAGGTCGTGCTCCCGGACGTGCTCGTCCCCGAGCCCGGCAAGTTCATCGAGTCGGACTCGCCGTATATCAAGAAGATCGCGGTTTTCCAGCTCAACCAGAAGGACGCCGGGGTGCGCTTCTTCGTCGCCGCCGACGCGGCGCTGACGAAGCAGGCGACCTCGGTCGCCCTCCTCGACAAGCGCGTCGTCCTCACCATCGACCACGCCAAGCTCAAGGCCTTGCTGCCCGACCCGCGGACCGCCGTCGCGACGGGGCACGCCGCCTCGGCCGAATCCGTCATCGCCCGGACCGACGTCGACACGAGCATCGCGACGCCGTCCGACCTGGTGAAGAAGGACAAAGACCAGGGCCGGAGCAGCGGCACCGCCAGTCCCGTGGACCTGCGCGAGAAGCTCACCAGCGCCGCGATCTTCTCCGGCGCCATGCTGATGCTCCTCGCCTTCGCGTTGATGGCGAAGCCCTACCTGCGCCGTCGCGCGGCGAAGGCCGCCGGCACGACCGAGCAGCAGGTGAGCATGAAGACCCTCGCCAACCTGCCGTTGGCGGCGCGCCAGCGCCTCCAGCTGATCCAGATCGGCGACGAGCGCATCCTGATCGGCGTCTCGCCCGACTCGATCAACTACATCACGACCGTCGGCAAGCAGGCGTACGGCGCGCAGGCCTTCCAGGTTCCGCGCACCTTCGGCAAGCTGATCGAGGACGCCCATGCCGCCGAAGCGATCGAGATGCGCCAACGCCCGATGCTCAAAAACCTCGAAGGCAACGACGAAGCCTCGCTGCGCCAGGCCGCCCAGGCCCCCGCCGCGAAGATGCCGCCGCCGCGCCAAAAGCTCGAAAGGACGGAGAAATTCGCCGCGCCCGCGCCGCCGCCGGCCATGAAGGCGCGGCCGACCCGGGCCCAGCGCGTGAACATCGCCGTCGGCGAGGACGGGGTGCGGGACCTCAACCGCTCCGCCGACAACCAGGACCCCAAAGGCATCGACGACGTGACCCGGTTGATCCGCGAGAAACTCAAATCACTGCGGACGATCTGATGACCTTCCTCCGGCCCCGCCTGATCCTGCTGCTTCTGGCGCTCGCGTTCGGCATCGCCGGCGCCGGCGTCAAGGCGTCCGCGCAAACCAAGTTCCCGACGATCAGCGTCGACCTCAAGGAGACCGACGACCCGACGGACATGGTCCCCGCGGTCAAGATCGTCGCGCTGCTCACGATCCTGTCGATCGCGCCCGCGATCCTGCTGATGATGACCTCGTTTACCCGGATCCTGGTCGTCCTGAGCTTCGTGCGCCAGGCCTTGGGCACGGCGAGCATGCCGCCCAACCAGGTCATCGTCGGGCTCGCCTTGTTCCTGACCATGTTTACGATGTCGCCGGTGATCGACATCGTAAAGGAGAAAGCCTTTACGCCTTACATCGAGAAGAAGATCACCCAGGAGCAGGCCTTCGACGAGCTGCTCAAGCCGGTCCGCAAATTCATGCTCGCCCAGACGCGCGAGACCGACCTCGAGATGTTCTTCGGCATCACCAAGCAGCCCCGGCCCAAGACCTTCGCCGACGTCGGCATGACGACGCTCATGCCGGCCTTCATGGTGAGCGAGCTCAAGACCGCGTTCCAAATCGGTTTTTTGATCTACATCCCCTTCCTCGTCATCGACATGGTCGTGTCCTCGGTCCTGATGGCGATGGGCATGATGATGCTCCCGCCCACCGTCGTTTCGCTGCCGTTCAAGCTGATCCTCTTCGTGATGGTCGATGGGTGGTCCCTGATCGTCGAAAACATCGTGAAGAGCTTCAACATCTGAGAGGTGCCCCGTGACCGACCAAACCGTGATCGACCTGGGCACCCGCGCGATGTGGGTCGCGATGCAGATTTCGGCGCCGGCCCTCATCGCGACGCTGCTCGTCGGCATCCTCGTCTCGGTCTTCCAGGCCGCGACGCAGATCAACGAGCAGACGCTCTCGTTCATTCCGAAGATCCTCGTGCTGACGGCGGCGCTCGTCGTCTGCGGTCCGTGGATCCTGCAGGTGATGCTCGGCTTCACCACGGAAGTGTTCAACGGCATTCCAGGAGTGACGCACTAACTCATGCACGGCCTTCCCGACCCGGCGCAGCTATTGACCGGAGCGCTCGCGTTCCTCCGGATCAGCGTCATTTTGTTCGCGCTCCCGATGATCGGCGACCCGCCGACCCCGGTGCGGGCGCGCATCCTGATCGGCCTCGCGCTCACCTTCGGGCTCTACGACATCATCCCGGCCGGCTTCGCCCCGCACCTCGACACCGACCTCTTGTCCCTGAGCACCTACGTCGTGCGGGAGGTCCTGGTCGGGCTGGTGATCGGCTTCCTCGCCCGCGTCGGCTTCGACGGCTTCCTGATGGCGGCGAACGTCGTCGCCTACCAGATGGGGTTCAGCACCGCGAGCCTCTTCGTCCCGGACGCCGGCGCCCAGATGGACGGCTTCACCGCGTTTCACCGCCTGATCGTGATGCTGATGTTCCTCTCGCTCAACCTCCACCACCTCTTCATCTCGGCGATCGCCGACTCCTTCCGCCTGATCCCGGGCGGGATGGCGGGCATGCACGGCTCGCTGATCACGCTCCTCGTCACGTCGACCGCCGGCATCTTCTCGATTGCCGTCCAGCTCGCGGCGCCGATCCTCGTGGCCCTGCTCTTCACCATGGCGGGCCTCGGCCTGATCGCCCGCACGGTCCCGCAGATGAACGTGTTCACGATGAGCTTTCCGATCAGCTTCGGGGTCGGGCTCCTCGTATACATCGCGACCCTGCCGTTTTTCCCGAGCTGGATGCAGGAGCACTTCCTCAACCAGAAGCAGACCATGATCCTGGCGATACAAGGCCTCGTAAAATAAGGTAGCGACCGCGCCATGGCTGAAGGCCAAGGACAAGACGACAAAACCGAAGACGCCACCCCCGAGAAACGCGAAGAAGCGAAGGAGCAGGGGCAGGCGGTCTTGTCGCGCGAGCTCACCTCGGTGGCCGTCCTCGCCGCGACGTGCGCCTTTTCCACGATGATGGCGCCGGCGCTCCTCCGAAACCTGGTGCGCCTCTTCACCACCCACTTCGAGGCCATCGCCACCCGCCGGATCGACCGGGCCAACTTCCTCGATTTCATCGGCCAGACGTGGCTCGATGCGATGTGGGTCGTCCTGCCCATCTTCGGCGTGACGCTGATCGTCTCCGTCGCGCTCACCTTCGGCCAGACCCGCATCCTCTGGTCGTGGGAACGCCTCACCCCCGACTTCTCGCGCTTGGACCCGCTCCAGGGCCTGAAGAAGATGATGAACAGCCAGGCGCTGATGGAGCTGTTCAAGGGCATCGCGAAGATGTTGGCCGTCACCTTCGTTTCCTACCTGATCCTGAAGTCCGAGTGGCGCAAGGTCCCGGAGCTGATGAACTATTCCATCCAGTCCACCTGGGCCTACTGGGGCGGGATCACCAAGTCCTTGTTCTGGTCGGTCTCGATGCTCCTGCTCGTCATCGGCGGGGCCGACTACCTGTTCAACTTCCTCACCTTCGAGCGCAGCCTCAAGATGTCGAAGCAGGAAGTGAAGGAAGAGTACAAACGCCGCGAAGTCGATCCGCAGATCAAGGCGCGCTTGCGCCGGATGTCGCGCGACATCCTGAGCCGCAAGGCGCTCACGAAGACCCGCGAGGCGACGGTGATCCTGACGAACCCCACGCACTACTCGGTGGCGCTCAAGTACGAGCCCGGCATGAAGGCGCCGATCGTCGTCGCCAAGGGCATCGACTTCCTCGCCCTGCAGATGCGGGAGGTCGCGAAGGAGCTCAAGATCCCGATCATCGAGAATCGCCCGCTGGCCCGCGAGCTCTACGCTTCCGTCAAAGAAGGGCAGGAAATCCCGGACAAGCTCTACAAGGTCGTCGCCGAGATCATCCGGTACGTGTTCAAGCTCAAAGGCAAGATGACCATCAAGAAGGCGAACTAACCCTTGGCCAAAGCCGCAGCCATCACCTCTGTACCGACTGGTTTCCTCGCTATTCTCAAGAGTAGCGACGTCCAGCTCGCTTTGGGCGTCGTCTCCATCGTCTTCATGATGGTGGTGCCGCTGCCGCCGCTCCTGCTCGACATCCTGCTCTCGCTCTCCATCACCATTTCGCTCATGATTCTGCTCATCAGCATCTACGTCAAAGAACCCCTGGATTTCTCAACCTTTCCCACCGTCCTGCTCCTGACCACCCTCTTCCGCCTGGCGCTCAACGTCGGCACCACCCGCAGCATCCTCCTCAACGGCGCCACAGGTGAGGTGAGCGACGTCGTCCACGCCTTCGGGCAGTACGTCGTCGGCGGCAACTACTTCGTCGGGTTCGTCATCTTCCTCATACTGGTCGTCATCAACTTCATGGTCATCACCAAAGGTGCGGGTCGTGTCGCCGAAGTTGGCGCGCGCTTTACCCTGGACGCGATGCCCGGCAAGCAGATGTCGATCGACGCGGAGCTCAACGCAGGCCACATCAACCGCGATGAAGCCCGCCGGCGTCGCTCGAAGATCGAGCGCGAGGCCGACTTCTACGGTGCCATGGACGGCGCCAGCAAGTTCGTGCGCGGCGACGCGATCGCCGGCATCATCATCACCATCATCAACGTCGTCGTCGGCCTCCTCCTCGGGGTCGTCCAGTACAAACTCTCCTTCTCCGAAGCCGCGGCGAAGTTCACGCTTCTGACCGTCGGCGACGGGCTCGTCAGCCAGATCCCCGCCCTCATCATCTCCACCGCAGCTGGTATCGTGGTCACGCGGACCGGCGGCACCGGCGGCCTATCCGAAGAATTGTCCGGTCAGCTCTCCGTCCACCCCAAAGCCATGTTCATCTGCTCGGGCCTCCTCGTCATCCTCGCGCTCGTCCCCGGCATGCCCAAGCTGGCGTTTCTCGGCCTTTCCGGCATTTTCATCTACTTCGGCCGCCACAGCACCAAGGTGGTCGCCCGGCGCGACGCCGCGGCGCAGGCGGCGGCCGACGAAAAGAACAAGCCCGAAAGCGGCCGGTCCGACACCATCGAAGCCCTCCTCGACTTGGACACGCTGGCCCTCGAAGTGGGCGTCGAGATCGTGCCGCTGGTCGACACCGCGCAGGACGGCGAGGTGCTCGAACGGATCGTTTCCGCGCGAAAGCAGCTCGCTCAGGACTTAGGGATCATCGTCCCGATGGTGATGATCCGGGACAACATCCAGCTCCGCCCCGACGAATACCAGATCATGCTCAAGGGCAACGTGATCGGCAAAGGCCGCCTGCACGTCCGCCGCTACCTCGCCATGGACCCGAGCGACGTCGTCGACCCCGTCGACGGCATCAAGACCAAGGAGCCCGCCTATGGCCTCGACGCCATCTGGGTCCTGCCGGGACAGCGCGACGAGGCGACCTTCCGCGGCTACACGGTCGTCAACTGCGCCACCGTGATCGTCACCCACCTCACCAAGCTGATCCAGGATCACGCCCATGAATTGATCGGCCGTCAAGAGGTCCACAACCTCGTCGAGCGCCTCAAGATCGACGCCGCCAAGGTCGTGGAAGAGGTCATCGCCAGCGACCGCCTCAACTTGGGCGATGTGGTCAAAGTCCTGCAAAACCTGCTGGCTGAAGGCGTCAGCATCCGCGACCTCTTGACCGTTTTCGAGACGCTCGCCGACCATTGCCGCGGCCTTAAACACCCGGACGCGCTGACCCGCTACGTGCGGAAGGCGCTCGGCCGTGGTATCATCAAGAAATACACCACCCAGGATAATCACCTCATCGCCGTCAGCCTCGACCGCGCCGTGGAAGACATCTTAGTCCAGGGCATGATCCACACCGAAGACGGCGGCACCTCCCTCCAGCTCGAACCCGAGATCGCCCAACGCATCCTCAATAACCTCACCGAAGCCATGAAGAAGTTCGAAACTTCCGGCACCATGCCCATCCTGATCTGCGGCGCCCGCATCCGCTGGGACTTGCGCAAGCTGATCGGCCGGTTCATCCCGGGCATGACCGTTCTCGCCTACGACGAAATTCCCTCGGACGTTGAAACCAAGTATCTCGGGATGGTGACGATCTGATGGACATCAAGACGTTTGAGGCGTTTTCGATGAAGGACGCGATCAAGAACGTGAAACGGGAGCTCGGCGCCGACGCCGTCATCCTGTCGACGCGCGAGAAGGCCTCGCCCGACGGCAAAAACCGGCTGATCGAGGTCACCGCCGCCGCCGCCGGCTCGATGCGCTCGGTCGGCGGGGCATCCGCCGGGCCCGCGTCCGCCCACTCGGCGCACCTGGAGACCCAGCTCGAGGGCCTGAGCATCCGGCTCTCGGCGCTTTCAGACAACACCCCGAGCAAGCGCCAGATCGATGCCCTCGAAAACGGCCTCCAGGAGATGAAGCTCCTCCTGATCGAGACGCTCCGCGGCAAAGACGGCTCGCCCCTCAAGGACCTGCCGCCCGCGATCGTCCCCGTCGAGCGCCAGCTGCGCGCGATGGGCGTCGACGACACCAGCTTGGCCGACCTCGTGAAGCACCTGCGGACGCTGCCCGAGCCCGACGCCACGGTGACCGGCCCCGACGAGTACTACCGCGAGCACGCGATCCGCTGGATGCTGCGCCGGGTGAAGATCGCGCCGAAGTGGACCGTCTCGGCCGGCGGCTCCACCGCGGTGCACGCCCTGGTCGGGCCCGCCGGCGCCGGCAAGTCGT
>JAYVWD010000714.1:0-4634 GCA_043786345.1 Pseudomonadota bacterium | reverse complement strand
GTCTCCCGGACGCGCCGGCGCACGGTCCAGGCCTCGGGAACCCACGACCCCATCACGGCCTTCTCTCGGGCAATCCCCGGGATCCGCCCGTTTCGGAGGTGCTGGGCGAGTGATAGACGTCGAGCAGCTGGAGGCGGGTGGCGCGGAGCCTCTCCGTCATGATACGCGACAGGCGCTTCATCAGCAGATAGCCGAGCGCGGGGTCCTTTTCGCACTTCTCGCGGAGGCACTTGCCGCCCATGGCGAGAACCAGCGACGGCTCGACGGCCCTCAGGTCGAACGTCCAAAGATACGGCGGAAAGAGCCACGACCACCCGGCGACGTCGCCGGCATGCACCGTCTGCAAAGTCACGGCGCCGCGTCCGGGAAGGTGCGTCTCGACGGCGATCAGGCCGTCCCGGATCAGAAAGAACTCGTCGGCGGGCTCGCCGGTGCGCGCCAGCATCTGGCCAGGCTCGACGCGCCGGTTCCGGGCGCAGCTGACGACGAGGCTCAAGACCTCTGGGCTCAGATCCGCGAAAAAGGGGTGTTTGGAGAGTATCGGCTCAAGATTGCCCGGCATTTTGCCTCCCAGGCCCGGTCAGTTTCTGCTTCGCCGCCTTCAAGGCCGGCACCTCCTCCGTCAGATCGATGCCCACCGGGCACCAGGCGATGCAGCGCCCGCAGCCGACGCAGCCGGAGGAGCCGAACTGCTGGAACCAGGTCCCGAGCTTATGGGTCAACCATTGCCGGTAACGGGACCTCGTGCTCTGCCGGACGCTTCCCCCGTGGAGATGGCTGAAGTCGAGGTTGAAACAGGAGTCCCACTTGAGCCAACGCTCGGCGTTTTCGCCGCTCAGGTCGGTCACGTCTTCCGTCGTCGTGCAGAAGCAGGTGGGGCACACGAGCGTGCAGTTGGCGCAGCTCAGACACCGCTGGGCGACCTCGTCCCAGTGTGGATTCTCGAGGTTGGCCGCCATGAACTGGTCGAGGCCGACATTGTTGAGTCGGCGGGTCATGCTCGCTGCGACCGTCCGCGTTTGTTCGGCGACGGCCGCGCTCTCGGCGGCCGAGGCTTCTTGGCCCAAGGCGGCGGCAAGAACGTCGGCGCCGCGCGCGGTCCGCGCGAGCGCAATGAAATAATGCGCCTCCTTGTCGCAGAACTCGGCGAGCTCCAGGTCCGCGCCGCCTGGCAGCCCCGGACCCGTACCCATCGAGGCGCAAAAGCAGGTCGCCGCCGCCTGCGCACAACTCACGGCGACGATGAACGGGGTTTCCATCGGACCGTCCGCGGGGTCGCGGCGGCTGGTGTCGCGGACGTGCCTTTGAATGGCGATGGCGTGCAGATCGCAGGCGCGAACGCCGACCAGGGCGAGCTTTACGGCCGCGTCGCCGGATGCCGCGAAGACGAGCTTCCCCTTCTCGCGCCGCGCCTGCCAGAGTCGAACCCGGCTCGGATAGAGGACCTTTTTCCAGGAATCCGGACTGGCATTGAAGCCGAAGTAGGTCGGGTGATCCAGGCGCCTTAAGCGGTAGCTGCCTTTTTCCTGTATGTCGCCCCAGCCAATTGGAAGATCGGAAGCGGCCGCGATCTCGTCGTAAACGATCGCTCCCCCCTCGACTTTCGGTCCGATCGTTTGAAAGCCGCCGAGCCGCAAAGCGTCGAAGAGCCGGTCAAGGCTCGTGGCCGGGAAGCGCACGGAGACGTCCTGCATGTCGGCCCTCACCGGTCGCCGGCCGTTTTCTCGATGCCAGCAACGAGTTTGGCGGTTTTTATCACCGAGTCGGGATTGAGGGAGATGCTGTCGATCCCCATCCGCACCAGCATGGCCGCGAACTCCGGATAGTCGCTCGGCGCCTGGCCGCAGATGCCGATCTTCCGCTTTTTCAGCCGGGCCTGGTCGATGACCTGTCCGATCAGCCGCGTGACGGCGGGGTTTCTCTCGTCGAAGAGGTGCGCCACGATGGCGGAGTCGCGGTCCACGCCCAGGGTGAGCTGCGTCAGGTCGTTCGACCCGATCGAAAAGCCGTCGAAAATGTCGGCGAATTGATCCGCCAGCACGACATTGCTCGGGACCTCGCACATCACGTAGACCTCGAGCCCGTTCTCGCCGCGTGGCAGCCCGTTCTTCGCCATTTCTTCCAGCACCCGCTTCCCCTCGTCGACCGTGCGGCAGAAAGGGATCATCACCTTGACGTTGGTGAGCCCCATTTCTTCGCGGACTTTTCGGACCGCCCGGCACTCGAGCGCGAAGCCCTTGCGATAGCGTTCGTCATAGTAGCGGGCCGCGCCCCGGAAGCCGATCATCGGATTTTCCTCGACCGGCTCGAACTCCTTGCCGCCGAGGAGGCTCGCATATTCGTTCGTCTTGAAGTCGCTGAAACGAACGATGACGTCCTTCGGATAGAAGGCGGCGCCGATCATCCCGACGCCCTGCGCCAAGCGTTCCACGAAGTAGCCCGGCTTGTCGGGATAGCCTTCGGTCAGGTCGGCGATGGCGCGCTTCGCCGCCGCGTCGCGCAGCTCGTCGAAGTGAATGAGGGCCAGCGGGTGTACTTTGATGAAGTTGCTGATGATGAACTCGATGCGCGCGAGGCCGACGCCGTCGTTCGGCAACGCGGCGAGCCGGAAGGCTTCGGCGGGATTGGCGACGTTCATCATGATCTTCGTGAACGAGGGCTTGATGCCGTCCGCCCGGATCTCCTCGGTCGTATGGGGCACGATCCCGTCATAGACCCGCCCGACTTCGCCTTCGGCGCAGCTCACGGTGACGGACTGGCCTTCGCGGATGGCCGTCGTTCCGGATTCGGTCCCGACGACCGCGGGAATTCCGAGCTCGCGGCTGACGATGGCGGCGTGGCACGTGCGTCCCCCGCGATCGGTGACGATCGCCGAGGCCAGCTTCATCGACGGCTCCCAGTCCGGATCCGTCCTTTCGGCGACGAGGACGTCGCCCTTTCGGATTTTACCGAGGTCTTGCACGGTGCGGACGATGCGGGCCGCGCCGTGCCCAACGCGTTGCCCGACGGCCGGTCCAGTCGCCAGCACGTTTGCCTTTTTCCGGGCCTCGGCGTCGAGCGTATGCATTTCGAGCACGCCCAAGGTGCTTATCGAATGGACCGTTTCGGGGCGCGCCTGGACGATAAACAGTTCCCCGGTGTTCCCGTCCTTCGCCCACTCGATGTCCATGGGAGTGGGCGCCTGGCGCTTAGCGCTGTAGTGGGCCTCGATGCGGCACGCCCACCTGGCGAGTTGAAGGATTTCGTCGTCCGATAGCACGAAGCGCCGCCGCTCGGGGCCGTCGACGGACACGGTCCGCGTCCGTTTGCCGCCGGAAAGATCGTAAATGATTTTGAACTCCTTCGTGCCGACCCGCTTTTGCAAGATGGGGCGCTTGCCCTCCTTGAGCGTCGGCTTGAAGACGTAGTATTCGTCGGGGTTGACGAGGCCGCGCACGACGGTCTCGCCGAGGCCATAGGCGGCGTTGATCAATACCGCGTCGCGGAAGCCGGTTTCCGTGTCGAGGGTAAATATGACCCCGGCCGAGGCGAGGTCGGACCGGACCATCCGCTGGATGCCGACGGACAAGCCGATCTTCAAGTGATCAAAGCCCTTATCGTGGCGATAGGAGATGGCGCGGTCCGTAAAGAGGGACGCAAAACAGGCTTTGCTGGTCTCCAGGATCGCCGCTCGTCCGCGCACGTTCAGAAAGGTGTCCTGTTGGCCCGCAAAACTCGCGTCGGGGAGGTCCTCGGCGGTAGCACTGCTACGGACGGCGACATCTTGAAGCGTCGCTCCTCCAGAAAGGGTCTGATACGCGGAGATGATGGCTTCGGCCAACCTGTCGGGCAATGGTGCATCGGTGATCATATGCCGGACCCGTTCTGCCCGGGAGGCGAGATCGCCCAGATCAGCCAGGTTCAGTCCGGCGAGCGCGTCGTCGATCGCTCCGACGAGGTTATTTTCGGCCAGGTGATGACGATAGGCGTCGACGGTAATGGCAAAACCGTCCGGGACGCGCACGCCGTCGGCGGCGAGCTCGCGGAACATCTCGCCGAGCGAGGCGTTTTTGCCGCCGACTTCGGGAATGTCCCCGATCGAAATGTCTCTGAACCACCGAATGAAGCCGCCGGGACCCACGTTTGCCATCGTTCACCTCGTCGTAAGAGCGCTCTAAGCACCTGCACCTTTGGTGCCAATTTTCCCTAGACACCCGAAAGTCTGTTGCAGCGGACACTGCTTTGGAACGCACAGGACTTGCGTGCTTTGACTCAGATGGACCGAACGAGGGTCAATACGGAGGCGGTGCCTCTGGCATAAGGAATGCATTTCGGCCCGTGCCTTGCTGCCGGAAGTCCGAAGGAGAAGAAAATCGATGCTGTCCAATCCACGAGATCAGCCGCATGTCCCCTGCACCCGCACCGGTTTGTTACGCAAAGCTGAAACGCTTGCTCAAGTGACCGACGTGATGCTCTCCGCCTCTGAACTCGAGGGTCTGGCGCCTGCCCTCGAGCACCTTCATGGTGCCGCACGGCGTCTTTTTCGCTGCGCGAGCCGCGCCCAGGACGCCGAGGAAGGTTCAAGCAGGGTCGCGGTCGGCACGGCGGTCGCCGACGTAAATTCAGCGCTCACACAGGTTCGCGTGGGAATCGAG
>JAYVWD010000713.1:0-1701 GCA_043786345.1 Pseudomonadota bacterium | reverse complement strand
GCCCGGCGAGCGAGCAGGCTCCGATCGCGGGCGGCCGCGTGCGCTACGTGAAAGAAGGCGGCGCGAAGGTGACGAGCCAAGCCGGCGGCGGCGAGATCGTCCGCACGCTCGACCAAGGCGACCACCCGGTCACCTGGGAAGAAGGCGCCGCCTACAAGATCGGCACCGGAATGTACGTGGCGAAAGAGTCGATGTCGGACGCGGGCATTCCGCGCTCGGGCTTCGTGAAGCCGGCGCACTGACCGCTCCGCTCAGAACATCACGACGAAACCGATTTGATCGTAGACGCGGGAGCTTGCCTCCCGCGTCTTTCTGTCGTCAAAGCCCACTGGCGCCGTTTCGAGGTACCTGAGCCGCCGGCGCTGCGCCTGGAGCCCGAAGAACCGGGTGAACCGGATCTGCAGGCCGCCGAAGACGCTCGCCGTCGCCGCGTGACCTTTGTCGAAGGCCTCGCCGCCATAGACGCGCCGCCATTCGATGTACCCCGGCCCGGCACCGACGAACGGCGTGACCGGCAGCGGGTTTGCGAGGTGAAGGACCGCGTCGAGCTCGGGACCCCACTGCTCGCCTTCGCTGCTCGGGAGCTGGTAGCTCAGGTACTCGCCGATCAAGTCCAAGCTCATGAAACGATTAAAATAATAGCCGACGCCCAGGTGTCCCGAGAACTCGCCGCGGTTGCCGCCGACCACCGCGTTGCCGTGCACCGATCCGGCCGCGGCGCCCGTGGCCGCCGTCGCCTTGGGCGGGGCCTCCGGCTTCGCAGCGTCGGCCTTCGCGGCTTCGGGCTGCGCCGCCTCGATGCCGAGAAACTGATCCGCCAAGGCTGGGGACGCGAGCAGACAGAGAAGCAAAGCAGCAACGCGCACGAGGGCTCCTTCACTTCACGCAGAAGTAGATCATCCGCAGCATGTCCATCCAGTCCGTCGCCTCGAAGCGCACGGTGCCGTCCTTGACGAGCGTCGCGCCCGGGTAGAAGGCCTTGGCGTAGGCGTCGCGCGCGTTCTTGTAGTCGAGGTCGATCTTGAACGTGGCCGGCAGGGGGCGCATGGTCTTTTTGTTGTCACGCCGGAGGGATTCCTCAGCGGCTTCGCGCACCTGCCGCACCGCGACGGTCGGGTGGATCGAGACCGTGCTCTGGCCGATGCCCTTGAAGGTCGCGACGGTCCGGATCGCTTCATTGTAGGTCCGCACCTCGTCGCAGAGCGACTCGTCGCCGGAGAGAAAGCTGACGGGCACGCCGCACATCGTCGCGGTGAACGTGTTGAGGCGGAACTCGGACGTCGGCACGTCGTTGATGCGCATCTCCTGGACGACGCGCCCCGACATTGTGTGGGCGAGCGGGTTTCCGGCCGAGCCGGCGCGCGCGTGGTAACCGACGTAAAGCACCGCCGCGAAAGATGAATCCAGCTCCTGCATCATCGAAAACGGGTGGCCGCTCCAACCACGGATGATGCGCGCGCACTCGGGCAGCGCGCGCGGGTCGATATTGCGGCCGGTCCAATGCGCGTCCTTGATCAGGATCTCTTTGGCGCCGGCGGCGATGGCGCCTTCGCAGGCCGCGACGACTTCGCGCGTCATCTGCTCCTGGAAGTATTTGACGTCCTTGTGTTCCGGGTTCGCCTCGTCGGGCGAGGTGATGCCGGCGACGCCTTCGATGTCGGCGGAAATGTAGACCCTCATGCGAGTTTCTCCCCACCAAAT
>JAYVWD010000712.1:0-1553 GCA_043786345.1 Pseudomonadota bacterium | reverse complement strand
ATCGAGGATAGGGCGCGTGTTTTTCTCGTAAACATCAAGCCTTACGCCGATACTTTCGGGCTTGTCGTCGGCCCGCTGATTGAGTTGGCTGCCGCACTTGTCGCAGACCCCGGCCGCTTTCGGCGGGTTTTCCGTGACATGGAAGGTCGAGCCGCAGCTCGGGCACACCCGCCTGCCGCTGAGGCGGGCGATGAGGTCCTGCCGGTCCACTTCCAGGTGAATGGCGGCTTTTACAGGCTGGGTCGCCTTGAGGGTCTCGAGGGTCTCGGCCTGGGAGATGTTCCGAGGGTAGCCGTCCAGGAGGACGACTTCCTTGGTGCCAAGCGTGCCGAGCTCTTCCTTCAGGATCCGGAAGAGGACGTCGTCGGGGACGAGCTCGCCCTTCTCCATGATGCTGCCCGCGACCTTGCCGATCTCGGTGCCGAGCTTGACGTGCTTCCTGAGGGCGTCGCCTGTCGAAAGCTTTTTGTAACCGCAGCGCTGGGAGAGCAACTCGGCCTGGGTGCCTTTGCCGGCGCCAGGCGCCCCCGTCAGCACGACGATCATGTGCGCGTCACTCCTGCGTTGCCGCGCGAGCGAATCGCCGTCCCCTTGAGGAACGAGTCGTAACGGAGCGACTGCCGATGGGCGTCGATCTGGCGGAACGTTTCCAGGGCTACGCCGACGACGATCAGAAGCGAGGTGCCGCCGAAGTAGAACTGGACGTTGAACTTGGACGTCAGGATCGAAGGCAGCACGCAGAGTCCCGCGAGGTACAGGCCGCCGGTCAGACACAGGCGGTTGACGACTTTGTGTAGGAACTCGGAGGTGCGCGCGCCCGGACGAATGCCCGGGATAAAGCCACCGTGCTTTTTCAGGTTCTCCGCGACGTCGTCCGACTTGAACGTGATCGACGTGTAGAAGAAGGCGAAGAAGACGATCATGGCAACGTAAGTGAAGTTGTAGAACCAGCCGCCCGGGTTGAAGAGCAGACTCAGCGCCGAGCCGATCGGGGTGTCGGGCCAGAAGCCCTGGATCGTGACCGGAAACTGCAGGAGGGACGACGCGAAGATCGGAGGGATGACGCCGGCGCTGTTGACGCGAATCGGCAGGTGGCTGTTTTGGCCGCCGAACACCTTTTTACCGACCTGACGCTTGGCGTACTGGATCGGAATCTGGCGGGCGCCCTGCTCGATGAAGACGACCCCGGCGGTGACCGCCAGGCAGACGCCGACGATCAAGAGGATACGGGCCGCGTCCATCTCGGCGTTCGAGTACTGGGTGTAGGTGTTGGTGATGACGCTCGGGATGGTCGCCACGATGCCGGCAAAGATGATCAGCGACATGCCGTTGCCGACACCGCGCTCGGTGATCTGCTCGCCGAGCCACATGATGAAGGCCGTGCCCGCCGTGAGCGAGAGAACGGTGACAAATTTCCAGGTCGCGCCCGGATCCAGGACCATGCTCCGGCCCCCGAAGGCCGAGCTTTCGAGGGTGTTGGCGATCATCGTGCCCTGGACCAGGGCGAGGATGACGGCGCCGTAGCGCGTGTACTGCGTGATTTTCTTCCGGCC
>JAYVWD010000711.1:0-8074 GCA_043786345.1 Pseudomonadota bacterium | reverse complement strand
CGGTCACGGGCGGTGGTCCGCCTCGGCGTCGTTCTCGGCATCGAGGGCGGCGGCTTCGGCGTCGGTCTCGGCCGCGAGGCGCGCGCGGGCGTCCTCGGCGGTGACGAGGGCGCCGGGCGACTCGGGCGCGTCGTCGCCGAGGATGTCGTCCATGCTTCCGGCGAGGCTGGCGCCGGCTTCCGGCCGGGCCGCGCGCGGGGCTTCGTTGTCGTCGATGAGCTGGGCGCCGATCACCTCGAGGGCGCGGCCGACGAGCGGGCCGATGCCGTCAGGGACGCGGGTGCCGCCCCGTCCAGCGCCTTGCGTCCCGGAGAGGATCCAGGTGGAGAGTTTGCGGAGGGCGACCTCGTAGTTGCGGTTGCGCTCCTCCGTCATCTCGCGGAGCCCCTTCATGCTGTTGTAGAGGCGGTCGTACTGGGCGATCTTGCGGCGGATCTTCTTGATCTCGACGGGGTCGACGGCTTCGACCTTCTTCTTGGCGACCTCGACCGTCTTCTCCAGGTCCCGCATCTGGGCGACCAGGTCGCGCTCCTTGAGCAGGCCTTCCTGGCGGGCGGCGTTGGTGGCCTTGTCGGTGTCGGCGACGGCGCGGGCGTGCTTTTGGCGAAGCTCGTCGCGCTCGACGTGGACCAGGTCGCGCTGCTCCTCGCTGAAGCGGAGCTGCTCCTGCGCCTTGAGGAACTGCTTCTCGATGAAGTTTTTCTGGAGCTCGAGCTTCTCGGTGACGAGCTTGGTCTCGGCCGCCCTGGTCTCGAGCTTGGCGGTGAGCTCGGCGGCCTTTTCGCGGGCGTCGCTGACGGCCTTTTCGAGGCGGAGGGTCGCGTCGCGGTTGCCCTTGAGTTTTTCCTCGGATTTGAGGACGGCTTGCTCGAGCTGCGTATTGCGCGCCCGGAGGTCTTCGAAGCGGTTGGCGCCTTCTACGAGGAGGGAGTATAGACCCGTGGATTTCCGCCAGAAGTAGACGGTGAGCCCGGCAGCGGCCAGGGCTGCGATGGCGACGACGCCCAGGGCAAGGTGCTGAGGCATGAGACGGACCTCCGGGTTCTCGCGAGACGGCTATCCAGTTATCTTTATTTAAAGAACCGGTCGATGGCAAGCGGGGAGGAGCGGCGATGTGCCTGGTCGTGCTGGCGTGGAGGGCGGTGCCCGGGCTTTCGTTGAGCCTGGCGCACAACCGGGACGAGTTCCGGGCGCGGCCGGCGGCGCCGGCCGGGTGGTGGGATCCGGACGGGCGGATCCTGGCCGGCCGGGACTTAAAAGACGGCGGAGCGTGGCTCGGGGTGACCCGGACGGGGCGCTTCGCGCTGGTGACCAACTATCGGGATCCGCGCCTCGTGCACGAGGCGGCGCGGTCGCGGGGCGGCTTGGTCGCCGGGTTCCTGGCCGGCGCCGAGGCGCCCGGGGATTATGCGCGGGGGATCCGCGCCTCGGACTACAACCCCTTCAGCCTGATCGTCGGCGAGGCGACCGGGACGGCCTGGTTTCTCAATTCCGTCGAGAGGGCGCCGCGGGCGCTGTCCCCGGGGACCTACGGCTTGAGCAACGCCCTGCTCGACACGCCGTGGCCCAAGGTGGTGCGGGCTAAACAGAAATTTGTAGAGGGGGTCGAGCCCTTCGGCTGGCTCGGCGACGGGACGAAGGCGGCCGACGCGGACCTGCCGGATACGGGGATCCCGCGGGGCCTGGAGCGGGAGCTGAGCAGCGCATACATCGACCTGCCGGAGTATGGGACGCGGTGCTCGACCGTCGTGACGATCGACTTACTGGGGAAAGGCACGTTCGAGGAGCGGACCCACGAACGGATGCACCAGGGTGTGCTTTCCCGATCGTTTGTCTTTTGAGCCCGTCTTATTTCAGTCGAGGACGATGACGTCCCGCTGGACCCCGAGTTTTTTCATCAGCCGGTGCAGGTAGGCGCGCTCCAGACATAGGAGGCGCGCCGCCTCGCTGACGTTCCCGCCGGCTTTTCTCAGCACGAACTTCAGGTAAGACCGGCCCGCCGACTCGTGAAACTCCTGCCAGGGCGCCACGTTGCTCGCGAACGCGAATTCGCCGCTGCCGGCGCTGACGCCGCCGCCCGGCTTCTCGACTTCCTGGACCGGCGTCATTTTGAGCGCCGAGCTCCCGGCATCGGCCGAAGCCGGCGCGAGGTCCTCGATCACGTCGATCAGGCTTTCCTCGCTCAGGATCGCCGTGCGCTCGACCAGGTTCCGGAGCTCCCGGATGTTCCCCGGCCAGTGGTACGTCTCGAGCTGCTTCATCGCCTGGTCCGACAGGGTCTTCTCGCCGAGTGAATGGTCCTGGCAGGCCTCGGTCAGGAAGATCCCGGCGAGGACGCGGATGTCGGTCTTGCGCTCCCTGAGCGGCGGGAGCTGGAGGGTGACGACGTTGAGCCGGTAGAAGAGGTCCTCGCGGAACTCGCCGGCCTGGACCATTTCGAGCAGGTCGCGGTTGGTCGCGGCGATCAGCCGTACGTCGACGAAGATCGACTTCTCGCCGCCGACCCGCTGGATCTCCCCGTTTTGCAGCGCGCGCAGGAGCTTCGCCTGGACGTCGTGGCTCAGCTCGCCGATCTCGTCGAGGAACAGCGTGCCGCCGTCGGCGCGCTCGAAGACGCCTTTGCGCTGCTTGGTCGCGCCGGTGAACGAGCCTTTTTCATGGCCGAAAAGCTCGCTTTCGATCAGAGAATGCGGGATGGCCGCGCAGTTGACCTTGATCATCGGGCGGTCGGAGCGCGCCGATTCGCGGTGGATGCCGCGCGCGACCAGCTCCTTGCCCGTGCCCGATTCGCCGGTGATCAGCACGCGGCCGTTGGTCGGGGCCACGCGCTTGATGAGCTTGGTGACCTCCTGGATTTTCGGGTGCTCGCCGGTGATCTCCTGCGACTTTAAGCGGCTCTCGAGCTTTTCCTTGTCGGACTGGATCCGGTTGAAGTCGAGGCAGCGGGCCACGCTGACGATGATGCGCTCTTCGCCGAACGGCTTTTCGACGTAGTCGAAGGCGCCCATCTGGGTCGCGCGGAACGCGTCGGTGACCGTGCCCTCGCCCGAGATCATGATGACGCGGGACGCCAGGTGGTGGTCCGAAAGCGTCTTGAGCAGGTCCAGGCCGGAGCCGTCGGGCATGCGGATGTCGAGGAGGACGCAGTCGTAAGCGAATTCGGCGGGGCCCCGGTCGAGGTGACCGAGCTTCTGGAGCGCGTCCTTCACGCCCTCCGCCTCGACGATGCGGGCGCCCTCGCCCTCGAGCGTCATCCGGAGGCTGACCCGGATGTTGCGGTGGTCGTCCACGACCAGGATGCGGCGGTTTCGGATGAGGTCGGAGCGGACGGCGGCGGCGGCGGCGCCGCTTTCATTGCTCTCTTTGGTGGAATCCATGCGCGGATGATCCTTCAGTGTTGCGAGCTGTCCTTGCGGCGGCGCGGCAGGCGGATGGTGAACACCGTCTCGCCGGGCTGGCTTTTTACGAGCATTTTACCGCCGTGGTCGATGACGATCTTCTGGCACACGGCGAGCCCCAAGCCCATGCCGGGCGTCGGGCCCGTGTGTTTCGTGGGGAAATACGCCTCGAAAATGCGCGCCAGGTTCTCGGGCGGAATCCCGGGGCCGTCGTCCTGGACCGTGATGAGCCAGTCGCCGCCGCCCTCGTCCAGGCCGACCGTGAGCTTCGACGGCGCCTCGCCGCAGGCTTCGCCGGCGTTCTTGACCAGGTTGATGAGCACCTGGCGGAGGAGGTCCTCGTCGGCCGACGCCGTCGCGCTGGCGAGCCGGCATTTGAAGGCGATCGTGTGCTGCGGAAAGACGTTCTTCTCGAGCTCGACGACGTGGTGGCAGAGCGACGACAGGTCGGTGGCTTTAAGCTCCGGCTGGGGCAGGCGCGCGAAGTTCGAGAAGTTGTCGACCATCCGCCTTAGCCCCGAGACCTCTTCGGTGATGATGCTCTGGGCGTTGTCGAGGAGCTTGCCGAATTCCTTGTCCTCGCCTTTGTAGCGGCGTTTGAGCTGCGAGACCATCATCTGGATCGGCGTGAGCGGGTTCTTGATCTCGTGCGCGAGCTTGCGCGCGATGATCTGCCACGAGGCGATCTTCTCGAGGTAGAGGCTCCGTTGGCGGTTCGCCTCGACCTCCTCGGCCATGGCGTTGAACTGGCTCGTGATCAGCTTGAGCTCGCCCTTGTAGGCCTCGTCGAAGCGGAAGTTGCTGTCTTTCTCGGACCACAGGGCGAAGCCCTCGATCACCTCGCGGATCTTGACGGCGAAGGCCCTGGCGTAGACGACGAAGATGCTCGCGAGCAGCAAAAAGCTGGCGATGAGCACGATCAGACTGGCGCGGATCAGGGTCGGGCGGATGTTGTCGTTGAGCTCGGCGCCGACCAGCTGGTAGCGCTGCTTGACGTCCTCCGCGAGCCGGAAGGCCTCGTAGACGCTGCCGCGGGGGAACTCCAGCACGGCGCCGAGGACCTTGAGGTGGTCGCGGTCGATCCATTTAAGGCGCGTCTTCGCGCCGTCGCCGGCGACCGAGGCCGCCGCCGTGCCCTTCTGGATCGTGACGGCCGCCGGGCCGACGACGTCCTCGACCTTCGCCGCCTCGAGCCAGGCGCGCAGCCGGGCCTCGGGCACGGCGGCGTCGGGGTCTTTCGGCGAGAAGTCGTCGGCGAGCGGCTTGATGCGCTCGAGGATCAGCTCCTGCTGCAGCTCGTGCAGGCGCTTCAGGTCGGTCAGGTGCGCGCCGAGGCTCGCCTCGATCTCGTCGTCGTGGGCGAGCTTGGCGATGGAGTCGATGCCTTTGAAGGTGAAGGCCGCGCTCGTCGCGAAGCCCAAAAACAGGATGAACGACGAGAGCATGGCGGCGCGCATGATCCAGGATTCGGACCACTTCACGCGGAGGATGGGCAGCGCGGTCTTGCGCAGGGCGGTGGGCTCGCCGGCCTCGCCGCCGTCGCCCGGCGCCTTCTCGGCTTCGCGGTGGGCTATGGCGCCGGGCGACGCGCCCTTTCCCGCGTCATCCTTTGCGTTTTGGCTCACGGTCCTGCTCCCCGGAGTTTTGGTTGACGCTCGGGCTGCCCTCGACGGTCGCGGGCTTCGGCGGGACGCTCACCTTGACGCGCAGCGTCTGGTTGAGGGTGAGCTCGCCGAGCATGTGCGAAAAAAGTCCCTGCATCACGCCCGACTGTTGCTGGATCAACCAGTCCTTGATCCGGTCGGCCTCCTCGCTCGAGGTCTGCTTCACGACGAGGCGCGCGAGGATCGTGCCGCCGCTCTGCGCCAGGCGCTGCACCAGCTCGGGCCGGTCGAGCTCGGCCTTGAGGCAGAGGTCGCCGTAGTCCGTGAAGGTCTTGACGAGGGCCGTGCGCGGGCGGTCGTCGAGGCGGGCGACGTCGTAGGTCTCCTCCCAGGCGTCGAACTTGACGCTGCAGCGGACGCCGTAGAAGACGGGGAGCTCCTCCTCCTCCTCTTTGCCCGTGGCGCCCGGGAGCCGGAGAGACAGCTGGCTCACCGTGGTGAAGCCGCCGTTGATCATGTCCTTTTGCTTCGATGTCAGCGCCTCGCCGAGCGGGATCAGGATCGTGAGACGGTCGCCTTTGAGCTGCCACTTCGCCAGGGCGATGAGCGACTGGGCCTGTTCGGCGGCGGACGCGGCCCGCCCGACGCCGGCGGCGGCGAGCAAGGCGGCGAGGAGCAGCGCGGCCCGCGCCAGCGCCCGGCTCATTGCTGCCCCTCCCGCGCGCCTTTGAGCCCTTTGGCGGGATTCAAGTCCTCGGGCGAGCGGGTGACCTTGATGGCGAGCTCGGCGATGAAGCCGGAGCTGTGGTAGCGGACGCCGATGATCGCGGCGGAGCCGACGAGGTTGGTTTCCTCGAGGACGTCGTGGCCGCCGCGCAGGCGCAGGAAGACCTCGGCCTGGTCCTCGCCCGGATCCTGGTGGCCGAGCGGGATGTCGAAGCGGCTCTCGCCGCGCAACGAGTAGCCGTCCACGCCCACCGTGAGCACGCGGGTGTCGAGGGTGAAGTAGAGCATGTCGGCGAACGAGAAGGTTTTCGCGAGGTTGACCTCGAGGACGGATTTCTCGGTCTCGGTCGGCGAGACGAGCACCGAGGCGCCGATGAGGTGGCCGCGACCGGGGAAGAAGCCGCGCAGCCGGGTTTCCTTGAAATACGCGAACTTAGGGCCGGCGACGGCGCTGGGAAACCCGTTCAGTGCGAACTCGGGGCCTTTGTTGACGTACATCGCCGCGCCGTATTGAACCTCGCCCAGGCCGCCGACCGTGCGCGACCAGAGGCCCTGGCCCCGGCCGCCGAAGCCGAGCACGTCGAGGTAGCGGTGGTGGACGTTCGTCCCGGCGATCTCGGCGTCGAACTGCACGTCCTCGCGGGTGAACCGCGGGAAGCCATAGGCGAGCTGGCCGCCCTGGAAATGGCCGGAGCTGTCGAACTCGAAGTAGAGCGAGCCGCGGTGCATGTTGTTGAAGAGGTTGCGGCCGACGAGCCCCAGCCGGTAGTCGAGCGGGGCGCGGTCCGGGTCGACGGTCTTGGCGGCGTTCTCGGACAGGCTCACGCCGAGCTCGCCGCCGAGCGCCCAGTCGGTCAGGACGCTGTCGTCGTCCTCGAGCTCGATGATCAGCTTGGCGAAGCCGGGCTGGGTCCCCTTGCGCATGACGAGGATCGCGGATTTGAACAGGCCGAGCCCGAGGAGCCGCGTGCGCGTCGACATGACCAGCTCGTCGTCGAGCGGCGTGCCCATGACCAGCCCGAGCTCGGAGGCCAGGTCGCGCGCGGCGAGGCGGGTCGAGCCCTGGATCTCGACGGTCTCGAGCTTGTAGACCTGGACCTTCCGGCCCCTTTGGGTCGGGACCGTCGGCACGGGCGCGGCCGGCGCGGTGGACGCGGCGGCCGGAGCCGCCGGTTTGGTCGCGTCCTCGGCCCGGGCCGGGGCGGTCCCGCCGAGCAGCGCGGCGGCGAGCGCGGCGAAAAACGCGCCGACGACGGCGGAGCGGACGAGGATAGCGGGCTGCTTGGCGCGTGTCGAGTCCATCGTCCCGTCAGTATGTGAAGTGCTTGATCTTCTCGCCCTTGCTGCCGATCTCGGTCATCGCCTGGATGCCGATGTCGAGGTGCAGGTCGACGTAGCTGACGGTGACCTTCGCGTCGCTCGTCTCGGTCTTCTCGCCTTCCGGGGTCATCGGCATGTCGCTCACGAGGAGCAGCGCGCCGCGCGAGATCTCGTTGGCGACGCCCACCGTGAACACCGTCGCGGTCTCCATGTCGATGCCGATCACGCGCAAGGACTTGAGGCGTTCCTTAAACTTGTCGTCGTGCTCCCACACGCGCCGGTTGGTCGTGTAAATGACGCCGGTGCGGTAGTCCATCTTCGCTTCGATGATCTTGTCGGAGACGAATTTATGCAGCTTGAACGAGGGCATGGCGGGCACTTCGGCCGGGAGGTAGTCGTTCGAGGTCCCCTCGCCGCGGATGGCCGCGATCGGCAGGATGAAGCGGCCGATCTCGGTCGAGTCCTTGACCCCGCCGCACTTGCCGAGGAAGAGGACGCCCTCGGGCTCGACCGCGAGCAGCAGGTCCATGATCGTCGCCGCGTTCGCCGAGCCGATGCCGAAGTTGATGATCGTGAGGTTGTTCACCTTGCAAGTCGCGGTCTGCATGGGGCGGCCCTCGCCGCGGATCGGCACGTTGAAGCGGGCCGCGAACTTCCGGACGTAGTCGGAGAAGTTCGTGAGAAGGATGTAGCGCCCGAACTCGTCGAGGGGGGTACCCGTGTAGCGCGGAAGCCAGTTCCGGACGATCTCGGCTTTGGTCTTCATTTGATTGGTTCCATTGAGCGGCGCGAGCCAACTTTTACATTCGGGCCATCATAGGCCAATTCGGGCCTCGTCCCTACGGGAATTTATGATAGGATCCGTGACCATGAGCCGTTTACGGGAACGATTGATGTACGGCGGCGCGCGCGCCGTCCGGGATGCCCGGCCCTTTGCGGTGCCGCGGGAGGCGGTGCGCGTCGGCGCGGCCCTTTTGCGCCACGGAGTCTTCGGGTTGCCGGCGCGGGTGGGCCAGGCGATGGCGA
>JAYVWD010000710.1:0-2227 GCA_043786345.1 Pseudomonadota bacterium | reverse complement strand
CGGTACCGGACGCGGACGCCGAAGCCGCCGGAGCCGCCTTGCAGTCCGGCGTGGCGCTGCCGGTCGTCCCGCCGCCCTTGCTGCCGCTGTCGTCGTCGTCGTCGGCCTTGTCGGAGCTGGACGCTTCGGAGCCGCTTTCCCCCTTCTTCTTGGCTTTGGTCGTCGCGCCCTGATCGCTGCTGCTGCACGCCGACGGGACGAGGACCGTCAAACCCACGATGGTGAGAAAAGCGAGCAATGGGCGGTACATGGATATCCCCTTCGGCGGCAAGTTGGCCTGCTCCCAGATTATCGACAGGTTGGCCTCCACACTTGATGATCAAGTATAATTATTCGATATTATTATATTATTTAATGACTCTTAGGCTTCTCTCAACTTTAGATTGACCATCCGGCCAAATGAGCGTTAAGACCAATCCAAGACTTATCCAAGCGCCCGGACCCATCAAGATTCATGGGAGAGATCATGACCTTACGCGCAACTCTGGCGACCGTTCTGGCCGCATCCGCCGCGCTTGCCGTCCTCGGTGGCCCGGCGCACGCCCGCGGCGGCGAAGCCGAGGTCATCTACGGCGACGACGACCGCAAGGAGCCGTTCGACCCCGCGAACGATCCCGGCATGGTCGCGGCCGCGCGCGCGACGGCCGCCCTGCTCTATAAATCACAGGTCACCCCGGATCCCGCGAACGCAGCGAAGTGCACGCTCCCGGGCGCGCTCTTCGGAGACGCTTACCAGCTGTGCGCCGAGGAGCCGTTCCGCGACCAGCCGAATCCGGCCTTCTGCACCGGCTTCCTCGTCGGCGACGACCTGCTCGTCACGGCCGGGCACTGCGTCGAGTCGCAGGAAAATTGCGAGACCATCGCCTTCGTCTTCGGCTTCGGCCTCGACAAGGAGGGCCGCAACCCGCTGCTGTCGTCGAGCCAGGAGGTCTATGCGTGCAAGAAGCTGCTGTCGCGCAGCCTCAACGAGCCTTCGCAGACCGACTTCGCGCTCGTGCAGCTCGACCGCAAGGTGGCGGACCGCGCGCCGCTCGCCTTCCGCAAAGAAGGCCGGATCGACGCGGACACCGCGGTCACGGTCATCGGGCACCCGGCCGGCCTGCCGACAAAGGTCGCGGGCGGCGCCCACGTGCGCGCCAACGACGCCGCCGCCTTCTTCGTCACCAACACCGACACGTACGGCGGCAACTCCGGCTCGCCCGTGCTCAACAGCGCGACGCACGAGGTCGAGGGCATCCTGGTCCGCGGCGAAGAGGACTTCATCGACAAGGGCGGCTGCCGCGTGAGCAACCGCTGCCTCGAAGGCGAGTGCCGCGGCGAAGACGTGACGCGCGCCACCGAGTTCGCCCCCTTCGTCGCCGAGGCCACCGAGCCGGCCCGCCCGACCAAAGCTTTCCGCTATGAGCGCAAGGACCTCGCCGCGGCCATCCCCGACGACGACGAGCTCGGGACCTCGACGACCATCGAGGCGACGGACGAGGGCACCCTCCAGGCGATCTCCGTCCACGTGACGCTGCGCCACACCTACGTCGGCGACCTGGTGATCACGCTCGTGCACCCGGACGGCACGACGGTGGTGCTCCGGGAGCACCAGGGCAACGGCGCCCACGACCTCGACGCGACCTACGGCGAGGGCGGCGCGCCGGTGGCGGGCCTCGTCCACCTGCGCGGCAAGCCCGCCAAGGGCACGTGGAAGGTCCTCGTCAAAGACACGGCGAAGACGGACACCGGCACCCTCGACGCCGTCGTGCTGACGACGACGGTGCTGGCGCCATGATGAGCGCACTCCTCCTCGCGGCGGCGCTCGCGGGGCTGGTCGGTGAGGGACGGGCCTTGGCGGCAAAACAAGAATCTGTTTGGTTCGAAGGCGCCCCCGAGGCGGCCTTCGCCCGGGCCCAGGCCGACGGCAAGCCGCTGCTCCTTTACTGGGGCGCGGTCTGGTGCCCCCCCTGCAACGAACTCAAGGCCGAGGTCTTCTCGAAGCCCCGCTTCGCCGAGATCACCAAGGCGCTCGTGACCCTGCACGTCGACGGCGACCAGGAGGGCGCGCAGTTCTGGGCCGAGAAGCTCAAGATCAGCGGGTATCCGACGGTGTTGCTCTTCGACGCCCAAGGCAAGGAGACGATGCGCATGAGCTCCGCGACGAGCCTCGCGGAGTTCGAGGCGGCGCTGGCGGCCGGCCTCGCGGCGGGCGGCGGCGTGGACGCGGCGGCCGCGCGCGCGCTCG
>JAYVWD010000709.1:0-9816 GCA_043786345.1 Pseudomonadota bacterium | reverse complement strand
CCGGGCCGCATCAGCCGGCGTACGGGCCTTGCCGAAGGTGTTCCCCGCGCAGCTCAGGACCTGGTCGGCGCCGATCACCAGCGCGCCCGGCCGGATCCGCGCCACGGCGGCGCCCTTGAGGCGGGCACGCCCCAGGGCCAACGCCGGCGGCGCCAGACCTTGCACGTCCCGCTCGTCGGCCGCGGCCGTCTCGGCGGTGAAGGCCAGCCCGGCGCTGCGCAGCAAGGCGCTCCGAAACGGCGAGGCCGACGCCAGGATCAGTTGCTTTACCTCGGTCATGCCAGTATTCCTGTGATGTTCGTGGCTGAGGGGGATCATGCCTTGGAGTCTTTGGATACCGGAAACGCAGCGACGCGTCACCTCGGGGCCGCGGAGCCGCGGAGCGTGCCGCCGGAATTCGAGCGCTTCGTCGCCGACCCGTCCTCGCTCACGGCGCGCACGGCGGCTCGAATCGGCATCGACCCGCGCACCTTCGCCACCTGGCGCTGGCAGATGCGCCGTCAGGTCGGCGATGCCGAGGCCGCCGGCCGCTTCCTCGCCCTCGCCGACGCCGAGGCGGACGGCTTCGAGCTGCTCAAGGACGCCTTCGTCGCCGGTGTCACACCATACTACATGGGGCTCATGAACCCCGATCCCGCCGTTAGCTGCCCGATCCGCCTGCAAGCGCTGCCGCGGAGCGATGAGCTCTATGACTCGCGCGGCGTCAAGGATCCGCTGGACGAGGTGCCGCACTCGCCAGTTAAGGAAGTGGTGCAGGTCTATCCCGACCGTGTAGCTTTTTGTGTCGCCCAGCTGTGCCCGGTGTACTGCCGCTACTGTTTCCGCAAGCGCCGCGACGATGAGGAAGGCCTCCACTACAACCGCCGGATCGTCGACCGCGGGGTGGCTTATATTGCTGCTAACTCCGCGATTCGCGACGTTTTGATCACCGGAGGCGACCCGTTCATCGCCTCCGACGACGCCATTCTGAGCCTGGTCGAGCGCCTGCGCGCGATTCCCCATGTCGACATCATCCGCTTCGGCACGCGGACGCCCGTTACTTTGCCGTACCGCGTGACGAAACACCTCGCCGACGAGCTCGCGCGCTTCCACCCCATCTGGCTTAACACCCATTTCAACTGCGTCGAAGAGGTCACGCCGGAGGCCGTCCAGGCCGTCGCCAACCTGGTAAACGCGGGGATCCCCGTCGGTAACCAGTCGGTATTGTTGAAGGGAGTGAACGACACGGCGGCGCGGATGATGCCGCTTCTCCGGGCCCTGCTCAAGGCGCGCGTGCGCCCCTACTACCTCTTCCACCCGCACCTGGTCGAAGGCACCGAGCACCTGCGGGTCCCCGTCGACCAGGGCTTGAATCTCATGCGGGCGCTCCGCGGAAACATCACTGGCCTGGGGATTCCCACCTACATCGTCGACACGCCCTCTGGCAAGGTACCCTTGATGCCCAACCACGTCCTCGGCAGCGACGGGGAGGACCTGCTGCTCGAAGATGTGCGAGGCCAGATCCACCGTGAAAAAGCGGCGTTGCTAAAGGGTACCCGCTTAACGTAAGAACGTGTTTAGTCGGACCCCAAACGGGACTTCATTTGCGTCAGCGGGCAAAGGCGGCGACGGTGTCGATTCAAGATGTTCCTCGTTTCATGAATGCGGTCATCGCCGACCTCCAGTCGGCGGCCTGGGACCGTGACGTCAAACTCGTGCTCGATGCGAGCACCGAGCTGACCGCCAACTTCGACCCGGAGATCCTGCAGCGCGGCCTCGGCAGCCTGCTCGCCCTGCTCATCCGGGAAGCCCCGCGGGAATCGACGATCTCCGTGGTGACGGCGTTCGACGCCGGCATTGGCGGCGGCGAAGGGCACGTCAAGATCGAGATCACGACGAGCGCGACGACGACCCTCGACATGGCAGCGGCCCCGGTGCGCCAGTTCGTCGGCGCCGTCGAAGGCTGCCTCGGCAATACGGCCATCGACCGCGCCGCGGGCGCGACGACGTTTACCGCGCGCTTTCCCGGCCAACGCTCGGCCGCGGACGGCGAGGCGCGTCGTACGGCGATCGTCGTCGACGACGACGTCGACATGCAGGACTTCCTCGGCGCCGTCCTGCGCCGCGAAGGCTTCAACGTCGTGGCCGTCAACGACGGCTTCGACGCCCTGATCGTCATCGAGCGCTACAATCCGGTCGTGATCCTGACCGACATCATGATGCCCAATATGAACGGCATCGACCTCGTCAGCCGCATCAAACAGGTGCGCGCCGACCTGCCGGTCGTCGTTTTCAGTGGTTACCATGAAACCTTGCAGCGCGAGACGCGCGAACTCGGGCTCAAGGCGGACTACATCCTCCCGAAGCCCATGACGCAAAAAGAAGTCGTCACCGCGCTCAACTACGTGCTCAAGACCGGCGTCTGAGCCGTCCAGACAGTCGCCAGGCGTCGCGGTTGTCCGTCGAAAGACTGGACGGTGCCGCCTTGGCCTCGGCGCAACCCGCCGATCCGCCTCGCCCCCGCACTGGCACGCCGGCTGCAGCCCAGGCCGTTGCAAAGGTGCGCAAACCGTTCTTCCAAAAAACTCACTAATCAAAGGTGTTTTTATGAAACGCTTGGGACTATTCGCGCTCGTATCCACCGTCGCGCTCGTCGCGCAGGCCTGCTCAGACGACAACTTCGCCGGCAACGGCCGCAAGACGACGGCCGACGCCGTCCGCACCGACGGCAAGGGCGCGACGCCGCAAGCCGTGACCGGAAAGCCCTCGAGCTCCGAAGACAGGCCCAAGGTCGGTACCGGCGGCGGTACCGCCACGGCCTCCGGCTCCGGCGACGACGACGACCTCGCCATCGGGCCGAACGGCGACGACGAGACCATCGCCAAATGCCTCGAATCCTGGGGCTCCGCGAACCCCTTCGGCGCGAAGCCGGCTTTCCGCACGATCCACGCCTCGGTCCAAGTGCTCGGCGCCGGCAAGGGCATCGTCGACGACATCCACTCCGACAAGCCCGAGCTCGTGCTCGTCTCGGCCGCGGTGAGCGTCCTCGGCAAGACGTCCTACGAGCTCCTCAACCCGAACGGCTGGTACTGCATCAAGGCGGACGTCAACGTCCTCACCGGCCTCACCGTCAACCTGGCCTGCTCGGCGCACATGGCCGACAGCAAGGTCGACGTTGGCGTGCTGTCCAACTCGCAGCCGGTCGGCGAGGTCGGGGTGCACGTGCTCTCCAATGTCGCCGTCAAACGCGTCGGTGGAACCTGCGGATGAGGGCCGGCCCCGTCCGGCAATCGTGCGGCAAGATCCTCCTGCAGCTGGCGCTGGTCGCGGCCGGCGCGGCGATGGTCAAGTGCGCCGCCGGGCCGCTCGCGCTCCGCGCGCCGGCGCTCGGGGCCGCGCGCTTTGCGGACCCCGCGGTTTTGCGCTAAGATTTCCGCCATGAGCGACTCTAAGCAGCGCCCGCTCCCGGACATCCGCCACGACATCCGCCAAGTCGACGACCAGATTCTGAAGCTCGTCGCCCAGCGGATGGCGCTGGCGCGCGAGGTCGGAGCGGCCAAGCTCGCGCACGCGCTGCCCATCAAGGATTTTCGCGTCGAGAAGGACGTCATCGAGCGCGCCCGCACGCGCGCCGAGGAGCTCGGCCTCTACCCTGAGCTCGCCGAGGCCCTGACGCGGCTGCTGATCCAATACGCGGTCGCGGCACAAGACGAGTTCCACAAGGAAGCGAAGCGCACCAACACGGGCCCGCGCCAACGGGTTCTGGTCGCGGGCGGTCGGGGGCGCATGGGCCGTTGGCTCACCGAGTATTTCGAGAGCTTCGGCCATGAGGTCGCGCACTTCGACCGCGCCGACGCGCCGCCGGCGCCACAGACCCTCTACACCGACCTCGCCAAAGCGGCGGCCGCCCACGACATCATCGTCCTCGCGACGCCGATCAGCGCCACGGCGCCGCTCCTCGACCGGCTTGCGGCGACCAGGACCAAGGCGCTCGTCTTCGACATCTGCTCGCTCAAGTCCCCGCTCGTTCCGGCGCTCGAGAAAGCGGCCCGGCAGGGCCTGGCCGTCACCTCGGTGCACCCGATGTTCGGTCCCGGGGCCCAGCTGCTCGCCGGCCGCAACATCATCGTCTGTCGCGTCGATGGCTCCCCCGCCTCGGTCCAGGCGACCACCGCCGCCCGCGCCCTGTTCGCCGACACCACGGCCTCAGTCGTTGAGATGCCGCTCGCGAAGCACGACGAGCTCATGAGCTATGTGCTCGGGCTCTCTCACCTGACGAGCCTGGCGTTTGCCGAGGCGTTGGCGCAAAGCGGCCGCGCCTTCGCCGAGCTGCGGGCGGTCGCCAGCACGACGTTCAATGCTCAGCTCGAAGTCACCGCGCCGGTCACCGGCGAGCACCAGGATCTCTACTTCGAGATCCAGGCCGAAAACGGCCACACGCCGGAGGTCATCGCCGCGATGAAGGCCGCGCTCGACGCCTACGGGGCGACGGTCGCGCGGGCCGACCGGGACGGGTTCCGCGCGCTCATGGAGCGCGGCCGGGTTTATCTCGCGGGGGTTTGACGAATAGGGGTTTCCCTTTGATGGGGAACCTTGTAATTCTGGCCGGTGTTAAAAACCGAGGTGCGGCCGGAGCCCCGTTTGCGGAACACGAAGACTAAATTGGTGGTCGTCGACGACCACCCCGTCGTCCGCGAGAGCCTCGCCATGCTCCTCGGCCGGGAGCCTGGGCTCGAGGTCGCCGCAAGCTGCGGGACCGCCGACGCCGGCTTCCGCGCCGTGATCGACCTGGCGCCCGACGTCGTTCTGATGGACATCGAGATGCCCGTAACCAGCGCCTTCAAGGTCGCCGGAGACCTGCGGAAAGCGGGCAATCCCGTGCGCTTCGTGTTGTTGAGCGCCTTTTTGACGGATTCGAACGTCCAGGAGATCCTGGGGCTCGGCGGCGGCGGCTACCTGCTCAAGAGCGCGGGAATCGACGAGATCGCCCTGGCCATCCGGACCGTCGCCACCGGCGGCCCGCATTACGCCGCCGAGGTCCAGCGGCGCGTGTCGGACGAGGTCGACGGCCTGCCGTCCAAGCCGCGTTCGCGCCTGGCGCTCCTCACGACCTGCGAGCGCGAGGTTCTGCGCTGCGTCGCCAGCGACCTTTCGGGCGAGCAGATCGCGAGCCTCCTTGACCTGAGCATCCGCACGGTCGACCGCCATCGGTCCAACATCATGGAAAAGCTGGCGATTCACAGCCAGGTCGGCCTGACCCGCTTCGCCGTCGCCGAGGGCCTTTACGACCCGCGCTCGCCGGTCTCCGCGCCGGCGCCGGCCGGGCTCAGCGACCCGGGCGAGGCCGCCGACCCGTCTGACGTCGGATGAGCAGCCTCCCGACAGCCTTCAGCGCCGAAGCCCAAATCCGCTTCAACGGCCTCGTCGCTCAATATGCGCGCACGGTCGCGCACGAGGCCAACAACCTCCTCTTCCTCCAGGAGATCGCTGCCGAGACCGCCCGGGCCGTTGGCGATCCGCGCCCGGCACTCCGGCTTCTCCGGAAGCAGGCGCGGCTGGTGGCCGTCGCGCTCGCGCCCGGCAAGCCGCGCGCGGCCAAGATCTCGGACCTGGTCGACGATCTGATCGAGGCGATCGCCGGGCAGTCGAGCCTCGGCACGCTCCTCGAATGGATCGTGGCGCCGTCGGCCGGCAGGTTATCCTTGCGCGAACGGCCCGGGCATACGCAGCTGCTGCTTCAACATCTGATCGAAGAGGCCGCCCTCGCCCGCGACAGGAAGCCGGCACAACAGGCCCCGGACCGTCTCCTGCGCGTGCATTTCGACGGCGGCGAGGACGGCATCGACGTCGAGCTGACGGTGCTGTCGGGCCAGCCGCTGCCGGCGCCGACGGCGCTCGCGCGCGAGCTGTGCGCCCTCAATACCTTCGGGTTGGCGCCCGAAGTCGGCGGGCTGCGCTTGCGCCTCTGGCTGCCGCTCGCCGAGTAGCCGGGGCGCTTCGGTCCCGTCGCCTCAGACGCGCAGGTCGGCGAGGCCGGTGCTGACGGCGAAGCGGGTCAGACCGACCTGGTTGTGGATGTCCAGCTTGGCCATGATGTTGGCCTTGTGGTTGGTCACGGTCCAGGTCGAGATCTTGAGGATCTCGGAGATCTCTTTGGCGCTGCTGCCCTGGCTGACGTAGTGCAGGACTTCACGCTCGCGCCGCGTGAGCATCGACAGGCGCGTCTGGACCTGGTTGCCGACGTCCTCGCCCTCGTCGACGCTGACGCGCTTGAGGACCTCGCAGGAGAGGTAGCGTTTGCCCTTCATCGCCGAGCGAACGGCGGTGCTGACTTCCGTCAGGGGCTCGTTTTTGAGGACGTAACCGAGGGCGCCCGCCTGAAAGGCCTTCTCGATGAAGACGTCGTCCTCATGACCCGTGATGAACACGAGTTTGAGGTCGGGTAGCAGTTTTTTGGCAGCCTGGACGAACTCGAACGAAAAGCCGCCCTGCACTTTGACGTCGACGATCGCGACGTCGGGCGAGGTGGTCTTGAGGGCCGCCATCGCCTGCTCGGCCGACTCGCAGCGGGCGACGACTTTGAGGTCGCCTTGGGCGTCGAGAAAAGCGGCAAGGCCGTCGAGGATGATCGGGTGGTCGTCAAGCAGGAGGATATTGGTAAGTTTCATGAGATCCACCAGCTTTTGGCATGGAGTCGGGGAAGCCTCACCTTGTCACAAATCGTAGCAATTTGGCAAGAACGCTAAATCGTTATGGGGCTCGGGATCCGGTGCTGACTCAGGATGGACGAGATGACGAAGGCCATCTCGAGGCTCTGGCCGTAATTGAGCCTAGGGTCGCAGAATGTCTCGTAATTTCGGCTCAAGTCGGCCTCGCCGATGCCTTCGGCGCCGCCGACGCACTCGGTGACGTCTTCGCCCGTGAGCTCGAAATGAACGCCGCCGAGGCGCGAGCCGCAGTCCCGATGAAGGGCGAACGATTTGCGCAGCTCGGTCAAGATCGCGTCGAAGTCGCGGGTCTTGACGTTGTCTTTGGTCTTGATGGCGTTGCCGTGCATCGGGTCGGAGCTCCAGAGCACGGACAGGCCGGCCCGGCGGACGGCCTCGATGGCGCCCGGCAGGTGCCTTTCGACCTTGTCGTGGCCGAAGCGCGTGATAAGGGTGATGCGCCCCGGCTCGTTCTGCGGATTCAGGGTCTGGATGAGCTCGATCATCTCCTCGAGGCTCGCCGAGGGGCCCCATTTGACCCCGATCGGGTTCGCGATGCCGCGGAAATACTCGACGTGGGCGCCCGTGATCTCGCGGGTCCGGTCACCGATCCAGAGCATGTGGGCGCCGAGGTTGTAGAAGCGGTCGCGCTCGGGGATATGGCGCGTCATCGCCTCCTCGAAGCCGAGGAGCAGGCCTTCGTGCGAAGTGAAGAAGTCGATGGTGCCGAGGGCCTCGTCGCGTACCCCGCCGAAGGTTCCCATGAAGGCGACGGCGTCCTGGATGTTGGCGACGACCTGCTCGTAGCGCGATTTATGGGCGCTCTTTCCGACGAAGCTCAGGTTCCAGTTTTCCGGGTGGTGCAGGTCGGCGAACCCGCCCGTGATCATCGCGCGCACGTAGTTGAGCGTCATCGAGGCCGTGTGGTAGCTCTGAAGGAGGCGTTTGGGATCCGGCTTCCGGCCGAGGGTGTCCGCCTCGAAGGAGTTGATGTTGTCGCCGCGGAAGACGGGGAGCTCCCGGCCTTCGACCGTCTCGGTGTCGGTCGAGCGCGGCTTGGCGTACTGGCCGGCGATACGGCCGACGCGCACGACAGGCTGGCGGGCCCCGTAGCAGAGGACGACCGACATCTGCAGCAGGATCTTGATCTTGCTGGTGATCGCCTCGGGCGTGCAGTCCTGGAAGCGCTCGGCGCAGTCGCCCCCCTGGAGCAGGAACCGTTTGCCGGCGGCCGCGTCGGCGAGCTGACGGCGGAGCTTGTCGACCTCGCCGACGAAGACGAGCGGCGGATAGCCGCGGATCGTGCCGAGCACGGACTCCAGGTCGGCGACGCGCTCATAGAGCGGCTGCTGGCGAATGGGGCGCGAACGCCAGGATGACGGCGACCAGGCTGCGGACATGCTTAGGATTAACCCTTTCTGGCGCGGCGGATTCCGCGTAACCTCGTGCTTATACACCGATTGCGCGGAGCCTGCCAGCCGAGCCCGCATGCCGTGGAGCCGCAGCCGTGAACGCCGTCTATCTCCTCAGTAATTTGGGGCTCCTGGGCTTCGCCCTGGCCTCGGTCGTCTACCTGGTTTCCTTTCAGGAAGCGCAGGCGCGGCAGCCGATCCTGGCGCGGGTCGCTTTTTCCCTGTTCGTTCTGGCGACCCTCGGGGTCACCGGCGCGGCCGCGACCCAGTTCCAGGAGGCGAGCTTCGGCGAAACGGCGGCCCTCCTGCTGACGAGCGCGATCGCCTGGCTCGCGACCTTCGGACACCTGGTCTTCAACATGCGCATCATCGGGGCCTTCGTGGCGCCGCTGTCGACGCTGATCCTGCTGATCAAGTTCTTCGTGGCGCCGATGCGCGTCGACCCGGGGACCTTCCGCGGCAACAGCCTTCTTTTGACGATGCACGTCGCCCCGGCGATCCTCGGCCAGGCCTTCGCGATCATCGCCTGCGCCGTCTCGATCGTTTACCTTTGGCAGCAGAATCTGCTCAAAAAGAAGCTACTGGACCAGCTTCCGCGCAATCTGCCGGCGATCGACCGGCTGGATCGGATCCTCGCCGTGTCGCTCTGGTGCGGCTTTCTGTTCATCACGCTCGGGCTCCTGAGCGGCGCCCTCTATGCGCAGCTCAATCCGACGACGCTCGGCCTCAACGTGCCGGCCAAGGTGATCTGGGCCGTCCTCGTCTGGGTCTGGTATCTGGCGACCCTGCTGGCGCGGAACGTCTTCAACCGCCCGTCGAAGCGCATCGCGCAGATGAGCCTCGGCGGCTTCATGCTCCTGCTGTTCACCTATTTCGGCATGGGCTTCCTGCGCCCGTTGGGCGGCTGATGTCGCGCGGGCAACCGACAATCTTCCTGCTCGGGGCGAACCACCAGTCGGCGCCGGTGGAGCTGCGCGAGCGCCTTTACGCCGGCGAGGAGGAGCTCGTCCAGATCCTGCCGGCGATCAAGGAGCGCTTCGGGCTGCTCGAGCTGGCGGCGCTCTCGACCTGCAACCGCTTCGAGTTGGTCGGCGTGGCGGCGGCGGCCCCCAACTTCTCGGCGCACGTCACCGAGGCCTTCATCGGCCTGCACCGGGCGCGGCCGACGGCGGGGATCCTGCCGGAAGACGACATCCGGCGCGCGCTCTACCTGCACTTGGACGAACACGCGGTCGGGCACGTCTACCGCGTGGCCTCGAGCCTCGACTCGCTGGTGCTCGGCGAAACGCAGATCACCGGGCAGTTCAAGGACGCCGTGGCCCTCGCCCAGAAGCTAAAGACCCTCGGGCCGATGTTGAGCCGCCTGAGCCAGGAGGCGCTCGGCGTCGCCAAAAAGGTGCGCACGCAGACGGCGATCGGCAAGAAGAACGTCAGTATCAGCCACGCGGCGATCGAGCTCGCGCAGAAGGTCTTCGGCGACCTGTCGAAGCATTCGTTCCTCCTGGTCGGCGCCGGCGAGATGTCGCAGATCGCGGCCAAGTACATCCTGAGCTATAAACCAAAACAGATTTATGTCGTCAACCGCACCTTCGACAAGGCGCGCGACCTGGTCCGCGACTTGGGGCAAGGCGAGGCGGCGGGCTTGGACGCGCTGCCCGACCTGATGCAGAAGGCCGACATCGTGCTCAGCTCGACGGCGGCCCCGGGGCTCATGATCG
>JAYVWD010000708.1:0-2546 GCA_043786345.1 Pseudomonadota bacterium | reverse complement strand
CGGTGGATCGGAAAGGCGCCTTCGCGGCCCTGCGCGCCCAGATCGACCGGATTGCGGACGCGCGGCAACGCCAAGCGATCGAGTTGTTTTACCTGTTTGATTGGGATCTGCCCGAGGTGAGCGCCGCCACCGGCGTGAACGCGTCGACGCTCACCACCTGGCTCAGCCGCTTTCGGGAGCGGGCCCGCGCGGCACTTGCCGCCGCGGCGACGGCGGCCGCGGACGGCGGCGGGAAGGAGGGTCCATTTGGGAACTATCGCGAAACGATTGGGTGAACGCCTCGAGCGGTGGCGCAATGCGCAGTTCCGCGCCGAGACGCGGCGCGTTTTGGCGCGCGAGGCGACGGCGAGCCTCGGCGCGCCGGTGGAAACCGTGGCCGGGGGGGCGGCGCTCGACGAGCTCGAGGCGCGGCTTTGGAGCCGGATCGACAGGCAGATCCAGGCGGAAACCGGCGCCGGCGTGCCGCGGGCCACCCCGAACAGCGCGGCCCGCGCCCCCCGCGGCAGGTTCCACCGCCTGCCGCGCACCTTTGAGCTGGGACTCCCGGCGCTGGCGGCGGCCGCGCTCGTCTTCGCGTTGATGTCGGCGCCCAAGCCGGTCCACGACGGCGTCAAGGGCGCGCCCGATCCGGGGTATGCGCCGGTCGTCGAGGCGCTCCGCATCGCGGTGGTGGACGGCCAGGGCCATATTCAGCGCGGCGAGGACGGGATGAGCGTCAAGGTCGGCGATGCCCTGGTTTTCGAGGCGGAAGTGCGGGGCCTGGAGACCGAGCGCGGCCTCGCCGTGGACTTGACCTATACGGTCGACGGCGCGCCCGACGAGGCGGTGGTCCGGGACTTCGCCCTGAAAGCCGAGCGCCAGCGCTTTCAGACCGAGGGCGGCTACGTCGCCTTCAAGCCGACGCGGTCGGGCGACTACACGTTCCGGCTGAAAGCGGCACGCGAGCCAAACAACGCACGGGAAATGCGCGTCCATGTCGAAGAAATCCCTTAAGCGACCGCTCGTCTGGCTGGTGGCCGCCGGCGCGCTCCTCGTGCCGGGCGCGCCGGCGCGCGCCGCGCCGAACGGCCAGGTCACCGCGCTCGAGCTCGACCAGCCGGCCGTCACCGCCGCCTTCCGGCCGCGTCGCCTGGTGCTGATGCTCGGCGTCCGGTCTTTCGTCGACGAGCGGTTCCGCGAGCTCAAGTACCCGCCGAAGGACGTGGACGACCTGCGCCGCTTCCTCGCGACGCACAACCGCGCCGACGGCGACGAGGAGATCGTGCTGGTGAACGCCGAGGCCACGGGCGCGAAATTCGCCGCCGCGCTCGACGAGCTGGAGCGCAAGAATTCCTCGGCCGACGACATCGTCCTCGTCTACCTCTCGACGCACGGCACGCTCGCCTACGACGAGACCCACAAGCTCAAGCGCTTCGCGGCCCTGCGCGACACCGACTTCTCCAGGGTCGCCACGACCGGGATCTCCCTGGAATACCTGCAAAATCGCCTGAGCCGCCTGCGCTCGAACAAGAAGGCGCTGATCCTCGCCCTCTGCCACTCGGGGACGGGGAAGTCGCAGCTTCCGACCGAGCTCGAGAGGGAACTCACGACCCTCAAGGCGGACTTCTTCCCGCAGCCGCTGCACGAGGTGTCGGCCGTGACGATGGTCCTGTCCGCGAGCGCCTGGGGCCAGCCGGCGCGCGAGGACGACGCCCTGCAAAACGACATCTACACGCACTTCCTGCTCGAAGGCCTCGAGAAGAACGACACCGACCGGGACGGCGCCGTGTCGCTCTTCGAGGCGCACGAGTTCGCGCGCTCGCGCACGTACGACTACACGCGCGGGCTCCAGACGCCGACGGCGCTGCTGCGCCTCGAAGGCACCGACCCGATCATCCTGAACGGCGAGGTGCGGCACGAATCGGCGCCGCTCATCTTCGCCGACTCGGAGCAGTTCCGCACGGCGCAGGTGTTCGTCGACGGCCGCAGCAAAGGGACGCTCTGGGAGCCGCAGCGCCTGCCGCCGGGCCGCGTGCACCTGACCCTGCTCGACCCGGGCAACCCGCAGACGCCGCTGATCGACCACGACGTGTTCGTGCAAAAGGGGACGGCGTACGCGGTGTCGAGCCTGGTGCGGCGGCCGCCGAGCTTCGGCGCCGAGGCCGGGATCGTCTCGGTGCCGCTGCCGCCCGGGCTCGACGGGCTTTCGACCAAGGATTTCTGGACTTACGGCGTCGGCTTGCGGGCGAGCGCCCTGATGGGCTCGCGCGTGAGCGTCCTCGCGACCTACGCGACGAAGACCTTGGGCGGCATGAGCACGCTCGGCGCGCCGTCCGTCGTGCGGACGAGCCTCGTCACGGGCGAGGCGACGATGGGCTTTTATCCGCGTGAAGACGTCGTCCTGGCGCTCGGCCTCGGGATGGGCCGCGTGGCGCTCGAGCGCACGGTCGCGGACGCCTCTTACGCGCGCGAGGTGCAGCGGGCCGCGGTCCTTTTCCCGTACCTGGGCGGCGAGGCGCGGCTCCTCAACGTCGCCGGGCCCGTTTACGCGGCGCTTTCCCTCCGGC
>JAYVWD010000707.1:0-8397 GCA_043786345.1 Pseudomonadota bacterium | reverse complement strand
GCGGCGACCGCATCAAGGTCGAATACAGCGAGGAGGCCCTCAAGGCGATCAAGCGCCAGGACTTCAAGCTCGCCGCGAAGGACATCCTGTTCGACGAGGACGGCGTGGTCGCCATCGACAAGCCGCCGGGCCTCGCCTCGCAGGCGACGAAAGACCAGTCGATCTTGCACGTGATCCCGGTCCTCAACAACTTCTTCAAGGAAACGGCCGGCAAGACCCGGAACCTGGTCCTCGTGCACCGCCTGGACAAGGAAACGTCGGGTATCCTGCTGCTCGCGACCAACAACGAGCGCGCGACCTTCCTCACCGGCCAGTTCCGCGCCCGCCACGTGAAGAAGGTCTACTGGGCCGTCTGCTACGGCCTGCCGAAGGCGCCGGAGTTCAGCGAGCAGGCGTTCCTCTCGGAGATCGACAAGAAAACCGGCCACGTGCGCGTCGTCCGCGCCGGGGGCCGCACCGCGGTCACGCACTTCCGCCAGCTCGCCGTCAACGCCAAGCTCGGGCTCTCGCTCCTCGAGTGCCGTCCCGAAACCGGCCGGAGCCACCAGATCCGCGTGCACCTGGAGCACAACGGCTTGCCCCTAGTCGGCGACAAGCGCTACGGCAAGTCCGCGCCCCGCTCGCTGCCGCCCGAGCTGGCCGAGCTCGCCTCGGTCCACCACCTCCTGCACGCCCGCGGCATCACCTTCCTGCCGGCCCCGAACGCCGCGCCGCAGAGCCTCGAGGCCGGGCTGCCGGACCGGTTCGCGCGTTTTCTCGCCGCCGCTGGACTTACGCAAGATCTTGAAATCAAGAGATAAATGCCTTGAGTTTGACGGCCTGTCAAGTCCCCCGCGCCGCTACCGATAAGAGAGGAAGTAGAACACCAAAGCGGGAACGACCTCATGCGCGCTCAAAACAAGAAATTGTTTATCGTCCTGGCCCTCGGCCTGACGGCGGTCGCATGCGGCGAGAAAAAGGCTTCCAAGGTCGGCGACGGGGCGCCCGTCTTCGCCGGCGTTCAGAAGACGACGGGCTCGGGCTCGGCCGCCGGCTCCGAAAGCGGCTGCGCCAACGGCGAATGTGCCCCCGCGACGATGGACGTGGCCGCCGAAGGCAAGACCGACGCCGGCCTCTTCGTCGGCGTCGTCGGCGAGCCGGTGCCGTGGACGTTCAAAGGCGTCGCGGCGGAGGACGGCCGCGAGGTCGCGATCCTCCTCAATAAGATCCCCAAGGGCGCCGAGATCGACCCGCCGCAGGACGGCACCACCGCCGCCACCGACGTCAAGATCGTCTGGACCCCCGACACCGCCCAGACCAGCAAGGACGACCTCGAGGTCTACGCCCGCGACCTGACCCGCTGCAAGGCGGTCGAGACCGGCGACAAGTGCCATGCGAACAAGGTCCTCAAGAAATACGACGTGAAGATCGCGGCCGTGAAGTGGGAGGTCGTCAAATCGGACGCCGTACAGGCCGCCGACCCCGCCGCCCCGGCCGCGGCCAACCCGGTCGCCGACGCCCTCGTCGTCAAGGTCTCCGACCCCAACTGCGGCGGCATCAAGGGCACCTCCCAGCAGCAGATCCAGAGCACGGTCCTCCAGACCGGCTTAAAGGTCATCACCGGCGGCGGCATCCAGGCCTTGCTGCCCGGCCTCCTCGGCACGCTGCTCAACAGCAAGGGCGCGCCTCCGGGCGGCGGAACCGCGCCGCAGAAGTGCTGAACCCCCGGGTCAGTTCGCCGGCGCGCCGCAGTTGAGCCACTCGGCGAACTGCTTGCGCTCGAGCGACGAGACGTTGTTCACCGGCGGCTCCGGCGAGGCGTCCGTCCCCGCCTTGGCGAGCATCCCGCCGCGCCAGAGCGCCGCATCCCGCGACGAGTCGAAGTTCGCCGCGACCGGCGCGCCGGCGCGCTGCGCCGCGGCGAGGTCTTTGCTGTGACACATGACGCAGTAGTTCCGCAGGAAGGATTCCCCGAAGTTCTCGTAGGTCAGGTGGGTACCGGGCACGCAGTTGAGCGCCGTCGGCTGCGGAACCGGCGCCTCGTTCGGGATCGGGTCGGGCGCGGGCAGCGGCGGCGGCGGGACCTCCTCGTCGCTGGCGTCGCCGGATCCGCCGCAGCCGGCGAGCAGGGCCAGGATCATCAGGATTTGCGCGGTTTTCCTCATTTGGGCGCCTCCGCCGCGAGCAGCAGCGAGAGCGGGGCCGTATCCGGCAGGATCAGCTTGAGCGGCACGTTCGTCTTGACGTAAAGCGCGGCCATCACGTGCTGCATCTCGAGCGTCAGCGTCCCGGGCCCCGACTGCCCGCCGAAGAGCGGGTTGATCGGCAGCCCGCGCAGCGCCGCGTCGGTCAGCCCGACCGTCGTGCCGCCGGCGATGCCGGGCCCCCACAGGAGCGCCGAGGTGAACGACCACGGCCCCTTGCCGGCCTGGGCGTTGAGCTGCGGGTTGCGCCCGCCTTCGCTGACCACGATCACGATGGTGCGGTCGGCGACGCCCTTCGCGGTCGCATAGTCGAGGATCGTGTTGATCCCGAGAAACAGGTCCTCGAAGAGGACCGAGGCCTTGGCGAAGTGGTCGACGCGCGTGTCCCAGGCGAGGTCCGCACCGGCCTGGACCGTCGCGCACTGGGTAGCGCCGGCGGCGAAGAGCTCGACGGCGAGCTTCCCGTTGCGGATGAAGTCGCTTTCCGTGCCCTGCTCGCCGAGCGCCGTCAACGCCGGGGCGAGCCGCGCCTCGAGCAGCCCTTCGCGGCCCGCGCCGTAGTAGAGCGCCCGGTACTTCTCCCCGTCGAGGCTTTCGCCGGCGCCCTCGTAGAGCTTGCCGTAGGTCGTCCGGCGGAAGGCCGCGAGCGCCTTCTCGCCTTTCTCGCCGAGGGCGTCGGCGCCCGGCGTCGCTTTCCCGTAGTGCCGGATCGTCTCGGTCGTGAGGCGCGTCGCGATGGAGGCGTAGTCGCCCGGGATGAAGGGCGCGTCGATGACCGCGTGCGGGACGTCGAGCACCGGGTTGAGCGACGCCGTATAGAACGACAGCCAGTCGACCGGCCGGAGTTTCCCCGGGGGCGTCGCCGCCATCAGGTTGCGGACGGCGTAACGCGTCACCATCGAGCCCGTGCTCATGCCGTTCACGATCGCCGCGTTGGCGCCGTAGTTGTCGAAGAAGGACTTGACGGACGGCCGCGCCGGATGGTCGACGTACGCGATGTTGCCGGCGCCGGTCGCGGCGACGGCGCCGGGCTCGGCGGCGACGAAGGTCGAATCCGCGGTCTTGTTGTCGAAGACCATCGTCGGGTCCCAGCCGCCGCTACAGTACACCATGAGGATGAAGGGGGTGATCGCCTCGGCGCCGGACGCGGCGGCGAACGCGGGGCCGAGCAGCCCGTACGCGGCGCCGCCGCCCATCATCCCGAGGAATTCCCGTCGATTCATGCTCATGCCTGCTCTTTTCGTCAAACGAAGGGCCGTTCAATAAGTCAGAAATGCCGGATGCGTGAGCATCGCGACCAGCACCACGCGCCAGGCGCGCTTGAAATCGTCCGGCGTCCCGTCGGGCGCCGCGCCTGCGTAAAGGGTCTGAAGGTCCAGGTAGGTCTGGCTCGCGTCGGTCAGGACCTCGGTCGTCAGCAGCTCCCAGGTCGCCCGGATCTGCGCCTTCACTTGCTCCGCGGCCGCGTCGGCCCCGACGCCGTCGGGCAGCATCGTGAAGACCCGCCGCGTCGCCGCCGTCGCGCCGGCCGTCAGCTCGTCGTTCACGATCGCCGTCGCCGCCTGCCGCGCGAGCCGGTCGGCATAATGGAAATAGGTCCCCGAGGGCACGTGGTCCAGGTCCGACGCCAGCTCGCCGGCGCCCGGATCGAGCGCGTCGGGAACCTCGAGCGCCCCGGCGGAGTATGCGAGCTGCCGCAGGATTCCGAGCCACTGCATGCGCTTGATCACGCGTACGCCGGTCGACACCAGCGCGTGGTCGGTCTTGAGGGCCGGCGGCACCGGCCCGTACTTGTATTCGGGCGAAATGAGGATCTGGCGGATCGCGGGTTTTAGACGCTTGCCCGCGGCGTTAAAGTAGGTGAGGCCGTCCGCCAGGGTATTCTCGTCGTGCGCCCCGGCGCGGCGTTGGTAGAGCTCGATCACGAGGCGCTCGAGCTCGCAGCGGTGCGTCCGCGAGTCGGCGCCGATGAGCGCCGCCATGTCCGCCATCCCGGTAAAGGCCCCGGCAACGACCCGCCCCGCGGGCTCCGTCGCGGGCGCCGTGTAGTGGAGCCAGTCGCTGAAGGTCGCCGCGATCCCGAGCCCGCCGAACGCCGTCGCCTGGTCGTGGAACTGCGCGTGGCAGCCGACGCAGGGCTTCCGCGTCGCCGCCAGCTCGGACAGGTCCGACCGGAGCTCCTCGGCCGTGAGGTCGTAGAAAAAGTGGGCCGGACCCGCCTCGGTGCGGTAGCAGCCGAAGTCGGTCAGGATCTTGGCCGAGCGCGCCTTGAGGGCCGGGTCGCTCTTGGCGTCGAACGAGGCGAGTATGCCGTTGCTCACGAGCACGCCGCCCGCCGGCCGGCCGTCGCTATAGTCCGCGAGGACATAGGGCTCGCCGGGCCACGGCGCCGCGCCGGTGGTCAGCCCGTAAAGGCCCGCCACCGCCGGGTGCAGGACGGTGAAGCCCTGGGTGAAGAGCGTCGGAAAAGGGTCGTCCCGGTCGAGGAGGAGGCGGACGGCGAGCGCCGGCTCGTGGACGATCTCGGCGCGGACGGCCGGCGTCAGCGCCTTGCCGAGCGCCGTGTCGCCGGCGGCGACGAAGGCGTCCAGGTCGGGGAGCAGCGAGGCCCGGAGGCGCCACATGCGCGGATGCAGGTCGCTCAGGGACCGGTTGGCCTCGGCGCTCGCGAGGTACGAGTCGACGAGGGCCGGAAACGCCTTTTTGTCGGCGGTGAGCGCGACGATGTCGGCGGCCGCGGGGAAGCGGTTCAGCAGGTCCAGGGCGAGGCGGCGCGCGAGCCGGGGCGCGTCCAGCTCGTCGGGGTGGGGGCCCTCGACGATCGGCGGCACCGGCGGCGCCGGCGCCGGCGGGTTCACGCGCGCCGGCTTGGACTTGCCCTCGGTCAGGCCCTCGGTCACGAAGCAGCCCGTGCACAGCGCCGCCAGCAGCGCCAGGGCACTAAACACAGAGCTATTTGTGAGGGCGTTCCGCACAGAATCCCCGCGGGCTACGCGCGGCGGCGGGCCTTTGGGGGCCGGTCGTCGCGCGAGTTTCCACGAGATATGTCGGGACGTTCGCGGGTTTGCGTTAGCCCTTGAGGGGCGCCGGCGCGCCGCGCGGGAGGACGTCCTTGCCCGGGTCGTGCGGCACTTTCTGCAGCCCGGCGCGCGTGCAAACGAGGTAGTCGAAAGCACCGGGCTTTTTCGGCTCCGCGGCGCGGTCGGGGCGGCCGACCACGGCGGCAACATTTGCCGCGCGCACCTTGACGCGCTCCACGAGGGCCGGCGTCGCGAGGGCGAAGATGGTCGAGGCGAACCGGGAGCGGTCGATCTTGAGGGCCCGGTCGATGTTGTGCACGGTCAAGGGCAGCTGGAACTCGCCCTCGCTGTAGCACCAGTCGCGCGAGCGCTCGAGCATCGGGCAGGCCATGGCGCCGGGGCAGGGGTAGAGCGGGACGTAGCCCGCCGTGACGAGGTGCTCCCGCCATTCCATCGTGGCGCGGCACATGTCCTGGGTCGCGGGCTCGAGGATCCAGACGAGCGCCGGCTCCTTGTTCTCGAGATGCGCGCCGAAGATCAGGTCGAGCTTGTTGCGGGCGCGCGAGTTCTTGACCAGCTCGTTGAAGACGTAGCCGAGCGCGTACTGCGAGATGATGTCCTGGCCGCCGTGGCCGAACTTCTCGGCCGGCAGATTCTCGAGGGCCATCTTGTGGGTCTGGAAGTCCAGTGCCGGGGCCATGCCCTTGGCGATGAGCCGCGCGGCGTCGAGCAGGTAGCTGCTGACGTCGGTGGCGTGCGCCTCGATCCGGGCGATGTCCAGCTTCTGCATGCGCGCATAGTCGAGGAACGCCTGCGTCATCGCCCCGCTGCCCGAGCCCAGGTCGTGCCAGCGGATTCTTCCCGGGTGCGCCTTGAGGGCCTCGGCGACGGCGTAGCGCAGCTCGGTGCGGGCCAGGGCGAGCTGCATCCGGGCCGTGTTCGGCAGGTGGAAGCCGAGCAGGTAGGCGACGGCCTGGGGTTTGCTGCCGACCAGGAACTTGCCGAGCTCGTCACGGTCTTTGGTGAAGATCTCCCAAAGCCGCCGGACTTCGGTCATCTCGCCGCGCAGGATGGCGCCGATCGCGTGGCCGCGGGAGTTCTCGGTTTCCTTGAAGCCTTTGGGGAGGCGCGCGGACCCGAGGACGGCCTCTTCCCAGGCGTTGATCACTTCGTCGGAGAGCTTGATGGCGTGGCGCTTGGACATGGAGGGCGTGTGTAGAACTTTTTGACGTTTTTTTCAGTAAGTTTAGGTCGTGGTCAGGCGGCCCCGTCGGCCGGATCTCGATAAAATCAACAATATCAAATAGATGAATCTTTTGGCGCGGGGGCAAGCTCCTTGCAAAACTGTCTGCGCACGACTGTTGTTGGGGAGTTCCAAATGAGACTTATTTATCTGCCTGCACTGATCATCGTTGCTGCCGCGTGCAACAAAGCCACCTTCGGAGCGAAGGAAGGCAAACATTCCGGGGGCGCCGTCCTGCCGGACAGTCGCCTGATGAACCCGGAGGCCGAGCCGCTGGACGTGAGCAACTCGGAGCATAACAAGAAGACGAATCCCGACGGCCCGAAGGGCGGTGGGGGAGCGGTCCTCGAGAAGACGATCGAGCTGACCTGCGAGAATTCCGCCGGCGTGATCGTCGAAGCGGGAGGCGCCATCCCGGAAGGTCCAGGCACCGGCGCTGAGCCCGGCAAGGATCCCGGCTACGTTCCGCCCAAAGTCCCGGGCAAGCTGCGCTTGCTCGGCAAGGACACCGCCATCGACACCACCGGTAAGCCGATCGGCAAACCCGACACCGGCAGCACGGACGGCAAGAAGCCGGGCGGCGACGAGCCCCTGCCGGTCTTCCCGCCGATCCCGGTCCCGAACCCGATGAAGGCGGTGGCGCGCATCAAGGGCCAATTCTGCCCGACCTCGCACAATAAGCTCACGGTCCTCTTCGTGGTCGACTACTCCGGCTCCATGGGCCGCCACATCGAGGCCGCCGGCCAGCCCGAGCATCCCGGCAACGACCCGCAAGTCAACGGCTCCTGCGGCCGCCTGCGCGCCGCGCAAGCCATCATCGGTAAGATCAAGGCCGAGGCGAGAGCCGGCGACACCGTCGAAATCGGCATGGTCCCGTTCGCGGGCGGTATCGTCACCAACCGGATCCAGAAGATCACGAACCTGCCGGCCTTCGAGGCCCTGGTCACCAAGGACACCTTTTGCCAGTACGTCGTCCAGGACGCGAGCTTCGGCTATGACCCGACCAACCCGGGCGGCATCGACGGCCCTACGAGCCTCCTCGGCGGCCTCCTCGGCATCGGCAAAGTCGACTCGAGCACGAACTACAACGCCGCGTTCACCGCCGCGGAATCGCTCCTCACGGGCGTCTACGGCCGCAAGGTCACCTATTTCATCTCGGACGGCGAGCCCACCTCGGGCGGCGCCGATCCCGTCGCCGCCGGCATCGCCGCGGGCAAGTCGCTCCGCGACCACGTCGACAACCTGACCGTCAACGGCGTGCTCCTCGGCAGCATCGGCCCCTCGGCCCAGGCCGTCCTCGAGCAGGTCGCCGGCTCGCCGGACCGGGTGCGGGTCGCCGACAGCGCCGACCAGCTAGCCGCGCAGATCGCCCTCTTCCCCGATGCGTCGATCGATGCCGCCTCCGGCAGAGCGACCCTGACGGCCGACCCGTACCCGCGCGCCGACCTCGGCCTCCATTACCTGAATCCGGACGCTACGAACCCGAAGATCTGGGTCTATGAGACGCAGGCCTTCGTGCTCCTCGGCAAGCCGGGCGTGTCGACCCTCAACGTGGTGGAAATCACCGCGCGCGGCGCCGACGGCACGAGCTACAGCGCGGTCGTGAAGATCAACTTCACGCCCTGAGCCCTTCTGAATAAGACCGAGGCGCCGTGCTCCGCAAGGGTCACGGCGCCTTTTTCTTCGCGTCGGCGGGCGGCGCCTTCTTCGCGCCTTCGGCGGGCTTCGCGCCCTCCGCCGTCATCTCCGGCTTGCCGTTGACCTTGGCCGCGCCGCTTTCCACGAGAAAGACCCCGGAGGCGAGCACGCTTTCGCCGGAATTGAGGTGAATCTGGACTTTGGTCCCGGTGGGGAAGTCGTGGGCCCTGAGCATGAGCTCGCCGAGCTGCGACTTGCCGCCGGCCTCGGCGGCGTTGTAGGTGGTCTGCGAGACCTCGCGCGGCCCCTTCCC
>JAYVWD010000706.1:0-1605 GCA_043786345.1 Pseudomonadota bacterium | reverse complement strand
CAGCCGTGACGACCGGAAAGGCCTGCATGTTGAGCCGGATCACCATATCAGCATCTTTGTCTGTTTCGACTTCCACTTGCCACAACAGGAAAGTCTCACGTATCCGGTTGAGGAGTTCCCGTTATCGTTCTTGCGTGACGCTAACGAGCGTCGACTGGAAAAAGGCCTGGTCAGCTTGTAGCCCGATCGAAGGGGTCTCCAATTATCGGGCGCGCCTCAGCTCATCTGCCTGACGGCCTCTATTATCCGGCTCTTCTAGACGAGAGCGGAGAGCGGGTTTTTGCCCGGCCGGCCCCGCGAACTTCGCCGCGACTGAGGCCGGCTGGAGCCGTTCTTCAGGCGACATTGGCGATATCGCCGCCCACCGGACGAACCTCGGCGTTGGCCCCATCATTTCTACAGATAGTCGGGCGTCGCCTGAACGTCGTCTTGTGGTTGCGGGACCTGGTCGAAACTTTGTTCGAGGTCCCCCTGCTCATAGCGAGCGGCGGAGATGGGCGGTGGGTGCTCGGATAGCCCGAGGTGTCGCATGTACCGTCTGATGCTGTCAGGGTCGTGCACGGCCGAGCGGATTTCCATATCGGTCCCGCACTTGGGGCAGACGCCGACGTCGATTTTGAAGATGCGTTTGAGAAGTTTCGCTCGCCGGTGATTCTTGACCTTCCTCTTGTCAACGGTTTCGAGGTTAAAGCCTTTGCGCGCCTTCGGGTCGAGAACGACCAGATTGCGCCATTTGCTGTGGGACGAGAAGACGCCGGTGTAGAGGGTCTGGTGGGCGCGGGCCGGGGGCACCATGGCGCATAAATTTTCGATCATTTCCATTGGCGATAGCAAAACAGCCCGGGTGCCATCAGAAAAAACCCGCTTCATCGTGTACACCAAGTCGCCATCGTCGTTAACGCTGAGCCGGTCGGTCGCCAGCGGCGGGCGGGTCATGTAAGCGACGAGCTCTTCGAGGCGCTGCCTTTGCAAGGCGCCGACAAAGGTGGCGGCTTGGAGGTTAAAGCCGTTGATGGTGGCGCATTTTGTGCCTTTAACCAGCGGCGCTTCTTCCTCGAACCCGAACCCCTTGCCGATCTTGCGGACGTACTGTCCGGCGCGCGGGCCGAAGGCGATCTTGCTTTGCACGGAGGCGCCGAGGGCGGCGGCGATGGCGGCGTTATCCTGGAACAGGTCATCGGCGTCGGGCCGCATGACGAACTCGGCGTCGGTGTCGAGGTAGCCGTGGCGACGCAGCAACCTGACGGTGCGTTTGGCGATCTTTTCGACAATCGTGGCGACGTCCTCGTCGCTTGGACCAGTAAGGGCGTGCAGGCGTGGCGCGACGCCTTCGACTGCCGGCGTCGCGTAAACGCCGTCGATGGCCAAGATATGCAGGTGCAACGCCGCATTCAAGGCAGATCCGCTGCGCTGGATAAAGGTGATGGCGCCGGGGAGCGGCGCGGCGACGCCTTCAGCTTTGGCTTTTTTCGTGTAGAAGGAATAGGATGATCGATTTTCCGGAGATCCACGCTTGGCGGCGGGACAGGTTTGCCTTTCGGGCAGTCTTGCAGCCTTAGACCCGCCGGATATCGCTAGTCTTGGACTCCATCCAGTCGTGAGGGG
>JAYVWD010000705.1:0-7295 GCA_043786345.1 Pseudomonadota bacterium | reverse complement strand
TGGCGCCGTCGACCTTGGCGCCGTCGGCCTTCGCGCCGTCGGCCTTCGCGCCGTCGGCCTTCGCGCCGTCGGCCTTCGCGCCGTCGGCCTTCGCGCCGTCGGCCTTCGCCGCCTCGGGCGCGGCACCGTCGGCCTTGGCGCCTTCGGCCTTGGATCCGTCGTCCTTTTCATCCGGCTTTTTCGGCTTTTTGTCGCGGAAATCGGTGACGTACCAGCCCTCACCCTTGAGGATGAAGGCGGTCCGGCTCATCAATTTGACCAACGGCCCCTGATGGCATGCCGGGCAGGCCTCCGGGGCGGGGGCCGACATTTTTTGCATGACCTCGGCGACGCCGCCACAGGCTTTGCACTGGTACTCATAAATTGGCAATGGGTTCGACCTCCGGACGCGCAATCTGAGGCGCACGGACGCTTTTGTCAAGCGGCCCGCGGCCTCATGCTGCCCTTAAGCCGGTCGAAGACGGGAAGGATTACTTGCCGTTGCCGAGAAACGCGGAGTCGACGCGTTGCTTGAGCTCCATGCCCGTCTTCCAAAACGGGAGGCGCTTTGGCGGGACCGTAATCTTCTCGCCCGTCTTGGGGTTACGGCCTTCGTACGCCTTGTACTCGCGCACCGTGAACGCGCCGAAGCCGCGGATCTCGACGCGGTGGCCGTTGCAAAGGGTCTCGGTGACGGCGTCGAAGAACAGGTCGACGATCTCCTCGGCCTTGGCGAGGGTGATGTCGGCGCGTTCGGCGAGGTTCTCAATGAGCTCGGACTTGACCATGGGGCTCTCCCTTTCGTCTTCGTGGCTGAGTCTTAGCTTATCAAGAGTCGAACGATCCTGGCAACTTATTCGCCAAACCCGGACGGCTCTTGACAAGCCCGGGGTCCCGAGGGGAGGCTCCACCGCAGAGAAAAACGACGCCCGGTAGCCGACAGGACAAAAGGCATGGACTATATTCCCCTCGAAAAACCCATTGCCGATCTCGAGCACAAGATCGATGAGCTGCGCCGGATGGCGACCGTTCAGGCCGTCAGCCTGGACGACGAGATCGGCGAGCTCGAGGGCAAGGCGCAGGAATTGCGCAAGGAAATGTTCTCCCGGCTCGGTGCCTACGAGACGACGCAGCTGTCGCGGCACCCGCGCCGCCCGAGCACGGTCGAGCTGATCGCGGCGCTCTGCTCCGATTTCGTCGAGCTCCATGGCGACCGCAACTTCCTGGACGACAAGGCGATCGTCGCCGGCATCGCCACGTTCGAAGGGCGCAGCGTCGTTGTGATCGGCCACCAGAAGGGCCGCGGCACCAAAGACAACATCTACCGAAATTTCGGGATGCCGCGCCCCGAAGGCTACCGAAAAGCCTTGCGTCTCATGAGCATGGCCGAGCGCTTCTCGCTGCCGATCATCACCTTCATCGACACGCCCGGCGCGTATCCCGGCGTCGGCGCCGAGGAGCGCGGCCAGTCCGAGGCGATCGCCAAGAACATCATGGTGATGTCGCGCCTTCGCGTGCCGATCGTCTGCTTCGTCGTCGGCGAAGGCGGCTCCGGCGGCGCGCTCGCGCTCGGCGTCGCCAACCGCGTGCACATGCTGACGCATTCGATCTATTCCGTGATTTCCCCCGAGGGCTGCGCCTCGATTCTCATGAAAGACGCTTCCAACGCCCCCAAGGCCGCGGAAGCGCTGAAATTGACGGCCCCCAACGCGCTCGAGCTCGGCGTCATCGACTCGATCATCGACGAGCCGGAAGGCGGCGCGCATCGGAGCATTGATTTGACGGCGCAATTTATCCGCCAACGCCTCAAGGCGGATCTGGACGAGCTGACGAAAATCCCCGGCGAGGCCCTGACCGAGATGCGCATGCAGAAATTCATGCATATGGGCCGATACGGGCACGGCCCCGATCTGATGGGCGCGACGAGCAAATGACGAACGCTGCGACCCCGGCCCGGATCGAGGCGTTCGCGAAAGGCCGCGACCAGCCGCTGCGCGCCACGCTCGTCTGCCCGCCCGACAAGTCCGTAACCCACCGCTCGGTGATGCTCGCGGCGATGGCCAAAGGCGAAAGCCGCGTGCTCAACCCCTTGATGGGAGCCGACTGCCGCTCGACGATGAGTGTTTTTCGCGCCCTCGGGTGTGTCATCGACCAGGACGGCGGGGCGGTCCGGGTGCAGTCGCCGGGCATGGACGGCTGGCAATCGCCGCTCGTTCCGCTGGATTATGGCAACAGCGGCACGACCGCGCGGCTGCTCACCGGGCTGTTCGCGGCGCGCCCGGGGCTATTTTTAACCTGTTTCGGCGATGCCAGCCTGAGCAAGCGGCCGATGGGCCGCGTCGTGACGCCGCTGCGCGCCGTCGGGGCCCGGATCCACGGGCGTCAGAACGGGCACCTCCTGCCGATCGCCGTCGACGGCCAGGCCTTGGGCCCCGGCGTGCACGTCGTTGACAAGGCTTCCGCTCAGGTGAAATCAGCGCTGATCCTCGCGGGCCTCAGCATCGGCGGCGCGACGACCGTGCGGCTGCCGCGCGGCGGCCGGGACCACAGCGAAAAGATGCTGCAGGCGCTCGGCGCCGATTTGAAAGCGGAATTCCTCGGGGCCGACGAGATCATCACCGTCAACGGCCCCTTCCGGCCGCGGCCCGGCACGTTCACCGTCCCCGGCGACCCCTCGTCGGCGGCTTTTTTCGCCGTGCTGGCGGCGCTGGCGGGCGGCAGCATCACGCTGACCCATGTCCTCCAGAATCCGACGCGTACGGGCTTCCTGACCGTCCTGGAGCGCATGGGCGCGCGGATCGCGACGGGCGTGGCGGAGGCGGCTGGGGGCCTCCTGGAGCCGGTCGTGAGCCTGACCATCACCGGCGGAGTAGCCCTGCGCGGCGTCGACACCGAGCCGGACCTCGCGCCGAGCATGATCGACGAGGTCCCGGTGCTCGCCATCGCGGCGATGTTCGCGGCCGGGCCGAGCCGGTTCAGGGGCTTGGGCGAGCTTCGGGTCAAGGAGTCCGACCGCCTCGGCAAGACCGTCGAGCTCGTGTGCGCCGCGGGCGGCCGGGCCGAAATCGAGGGCGACGACCTGATCGTCCACGGCGGCCTCGGCGTGGTGACGCCGTTCCGTTTCGACCCCGACGAGGACCACCGCCTGGCGATGGCGGCGGCCGTAGCGGCGAAATTTGCGCGCGGCGGCGCCTGCGAGGTCGAAGGCCCGGCCTGCGTCGCCGTCAGTTTCCCCGGATTCTTTGACGTTTTACGGTCGCTGGGATAAAAGTGGAGCGGCTTTGACTCATGAACATCCTTAGCTCTGCGGCGGAGCCGGTAGCGAGAGGCCTTCTTTTGAAGCGCGAACGACCCATCATCGTCGCCGTGGACGGACCCGCAGGTTCCGGCAAGAGCTCGATCTGCTTCCACGTGTGCGAGCGTGTCGGTTGGACCTACGTCAATACCGGCGCGCTATATCGCGTCGTCGGCCACGTGGCGCGCCGCGAGGGCGTATCGATCGACGACGAGCGCGCCGTGGCCGCCCTGGTCGACCGCATGGCGCCCGACCTGCGCTGGGATTCGGCGGCGCGGGCCCTGTTTTACCAGGGCCGCGACGTGACGCCGGATCTGGCGAGCGAAGCGGCCGGCCTGGCGGCGAGCAAGGTCGCGAAGCAAGGCCTCGTGCGCGAGCGGCTCTTGCCCGTGCAAAAGCTGCTGACCCTGGCGGCGCCCGTCGGCGCCCTCGTGGACGGACGCGACATCGGCACGGTCGTGTTCCCCGACGCCGACCTCAAGATCTTCCTGACGGCGAGCCTCGAAGAGCGCTCGCGGCGCCGCCTGAACCAGCTCGGCGTGGACGTCGAGGGCAACCACGCCGTGTTTGGCGACATCATGCGCGGCATCGCGAGCCGCGACGAGCGTGACGCCCACCGCGGCGTCTCGCCCCTCAAACAGGCGGCCGACGCCGTCGTCGTCGACACGAGCACGCTGACGCTCGACCAGACGGTCGACGCGATCATCGAGCTGCTCCGGGCGCGCGGGCTGGTCACCGTTGCCCGGTATTGAGCCGGCCCCCTTGCCGGCCCGCCTCGTTTTTTTCGACGGGGTATGCGGGCTCTGCGACCGGGCGGTGAGCTTTCTTTTTGAGCGGGACCGGGCGCACGTGCTGCGCTTCGCCCCCCTCCAGGGCGAGACGGCGGCGCGGCATCTGCCCGCCGACCGGCGCACGCCGCCGCTCGACACCCTGCTCTTCCTGCGGGACGGGCGGCTCTTCGAGCGCTCCGATGCCGTACTGCGGCTGGCGGGCGAGCTCGGTTGGCCTTGGCGCGTGGCCCTCGCCTTCCTGGTCGTTCCCCGGAGCTGGCGCGACGCGGCCTATAGGCGTCTGGCGCGGAACCGTTACCGGATCTTTGGGAAACGAGCCGCCTGCCGGCTGCCGTCGCCGGCCGAGCGCGCTTACTTCCTCGCGTAGCGGCGGGCCGCCCGCCTATAAACTGAAATATGTTTGTTCGCGGGCTCCGCCGGCGCGGGCTCCTCGGCTGGTTCGGGCGGCGGCGCGGCGAGGGCGGCGAGCGCCGCCGCCAGTAGAGACTGCGCGCCGTCTGCCTTGACGCCGAGCTCCAGGAGGGAGCCATCGAGCGCGGTAAAGCGGGAACCGAGCGCGCCCTGCGCCGCGGCGCCGGCGCGCGCGACGGAGTCCTCGAGGCTGCCGGTCCGGTCGCCGAGGCGCGACACCGCCGCCTTCGTCTCGGCGAGTTCGCGGTTGTGGGTTTCGAGCAGAAACACCACGCGATCGAAGCCCGTGCGCATCCCGCCCAGGGCCCCGATCAGCGCCGTCAGCTTGTCCTGGAGCGCCGCCTGCTCGCGCCCGGCGCGGGCCTCGATCTCGTCGAGGCGGCGGGCGAGCCATTCGACCCGGTCGTCGGCGAGGCGCTCCTGCTCGCGGCCGCGGGCGCGGAAGTCGTCGGCGACCTCGGCGAGCAGATGCTCGAGGTCGTCGTGAACGCGCTCGGCGACGGCGTCGCCCTGTTGAGACAGGGCCCGCGCCGCGTCCTCGAGCACTTGCGAGGACTTGAGGTGGGCCGCCGTCGGCCGCGTCCAGGCGGCATAAGCTTCGACGTCCTCGGCCCGGTACACCGGCGCGACGTAGCGGCCGCGGCGGATCCGGCCGACGCGCAGCTCCCGCCCCGAGATCTGGGTCAGACGCGTGCGCTTGATGCCGAGCCGCTGCATGACCGCTTCGGCGTCGAGCGCGAAGGTGGAGCAGTAGGGTTCGTCGCCGCGCAACCAGACGATTTGGGGAAGCTCTTCCATCCCTCGAATCATAGCGAAGCCGGGCGCCGGTGGAAACCCCTGATCCGTCGCTCAGTTTTTGAGGCGGGTCGCGGCGATGTCCCACAGCGAGAGCTGCTTGAACGCCGTCAGGCGTTTCTCTTCGTTGACGTTCTCGAAAAAGAGGCGGAAGGCCATGATGTGCTCGCCCTCTGAGAACTTCGTCATGTCGAAGTAGAGTGCCATGTTCACGGGGCTGCCGCCGAGCGGCGAGGGCTGCTCCTTGGAGCGGTCCTTGATGTCGGCGCCCGGCTTGTCTTCCTTGTAGACCATGGGGACGGCGCCGGCCGAGCGCATCTCCTTCGACGGGCTGATCTCCATGTAAAGCATGCGGTCGTTGCCCGAAGCGGTGATCCAGTAGAGCGGCTCGGCCTTGTTGCTCCCGGTAAAGAGGTCGAGGATGCCGGACTTCTTGTAGGTCGGCATGTTCGAGTCGATCTTGTAGGCCGACGGATTGTCCTTGAGCGCCATGCCGTAATAGAAGCCGGACCCCGAGTTGAGCGACTTCTTGCCGTCGAGCGGGTTGTAGAGGATCGCCGGCAGGTAAACGGCGTTCGAGAAGAACGACACCTCGGTGTACATGCCGAGCTCGAAGTTGAGCTTGAGGAAGGTGTAGTGGAAGCTGATCCGCACGAGCGAGCGCACGGGCCCGGTTTTATAGGCCTCGAGCGCCGAATTGATCGAGCGATGGTTGGCCTCGACGGTGAGGAAGTACTTGAGGTCAGCCTTCATGTAAAAGGTCGTCGAATCCAGGAGGGGCACGAACTCGGGCTTCCCTTCGGTGCCCTTTTTCAGCATCTCGACCCGGCGGGCGACGAGCCAGTTCTGCTGGTCGAAACCGTAGCGATAGCGCGAGGTCACCACCTCGGCCTGCTCCCGATTGAAAATGACATAGGACTTGTCGGCGAGCTTCGGCGGGTTCTGGAAGTACACGGCCAGGTAGACGGCCCCCTCCTGCTCGCCGGCGATGTTCTTGTCGCCCTTGGCGACGCCCCTGAATGAGAGCTTGATTTCGAAGACGAGCGACGGCTTGGCGCCGTCCCAGGCAGTCGGCTGCCGCACCGGCCCGACGTCGTCGCCCATGAAGGCGAGCTCGTCCTGGAGGTCGAAGATCCCGTTGCCGGTCTTGGCCGTGACCTGGCCGCCTTCCGGCAGCACGTAGTCGCCCCATTCGTTGATCTCGTCGATCTGAAAGGGGATGGCCACGGCTTTGCCCGAAGCCTCGTCGGTCCGGAAAAGCCGGTACATATTGATGGGATAGTGAGTAACGGGCTTCACTTTGAGCCCTTGCATCACGACCGGCGCCGTGTGGATCATCGCCTGCGCCGTTGGCGCAATGAGCTCCACGGAAAGGCAGACAAGGATCCCGGCAGCGGCAGCGATGATTCGGCTCACGGTCAACCCGTTGCAAGCTGGTTCAGTGGGGAGAGGCAGCGAGGATCCTGCGTTTCATATAAGGGTACCCGAAAATGCGGACATTGTTGAGGATTGAGCGGGGAACCCCTTCTTTAATGATTTGTGACGGGATTTTAATATTCGGTTTACTAAATCTTTGAGAAGTGGCAAATTCGGATTACCATGAAACGTTTTTTCGTCACGATCGCCTTTTGCGCCGTCTGGTGGCTGGTACACCGCGGCGCGCTGCCCACGGCCCAGGCCGTGGTGCCCGAGCCGACCCGCACGGTCCCGGCCCCGGAAGCGGCCGCCCCCGTCGCGGAGGCGGCGCCGACCCTTCCGGCCGACACCAGGGCCGTCACCACGGTCGTCCAGAAGGTCGAAATCCCCATCGCCTGGCAGCGCACCAAGGCGCGCATGGTCGGGAAGGGCACGTCGAACCTCACGGAAAGCTTCCGCGAGGTCTGGACCCTGGAGCTCCGGCCCGGCGGCTACCTTTACCTCGAATCGCCGCGGGCGCGGGTCGCCGTCTTTCCCGCCTCGGTCGGCGAGCCGCGCCAGACCCTGCCGCGGGCCATCGTCCTGGCGGAGAGCGACTTTGCGCGCCT
>JAYVWD010000704.1:0-9892 GCA_043786345.1 Pseudomonadota bacterium | reverse complement strand
AGCGCCATCGTCGGGTTTACGCGGTAAATGCCGCCGCCCCCAATGACGAAGCCGCTGTCGCGCCCGTCCCGGCGCGGGCCGTCGAAGTCGTCGTCCCTGTTTCTCTTCTTCTTTCCAAAGGCGAGGCCGAGCTCGGCCCCCGCCTCGGCGTAGACGCTCCACTGCGGGTTGAGGTGGAAGCTCCACATCAGAAGCGGCGCCAGCTTCAGGTAGCCAGCCGCCGCGAGGAACGCGCTGGCCTCGATGTTGACCGAGTCGTTGATCACCGGCACGAACCCGGGGTTCGCGACGAGCCACCCGAACTTGGCGCCGGCCTCGAAGCCGGAGTAGGCGGACCCGCCGATCATCGGGCTGGCCTCGACGTCCGGCTGCGACTGCGCCTTCGGCGTGGCGATGTAGGCGCGCGCGAACGCGCCTTGAGCGGGGAGGAGCGCGGCCAACAGCGCGGCCTTACGGAGGGGCTTCATCAGGATTGCGCCGAAGGCTTGGTGTTGGCGGCCGCCATGTCGGCGACCAGCATTTTGAACGCCTGTTCCGCGTCATGGCGCGGCGCGACGACGATCGGCCGGCGCGCGAGCAGGGCGCGGACCCGCGGACTGCCGCGGGATTCCACGTCACGCCAGGCTTCGGTGTCGAGGACGACGCCGTGGAACGACCAGAACGGGAGGCGCTCGACGTCCTCGACCGACCAGGCGATCGCCGGGTGCGCGTCGTGGTGGGCGGCGAGGTGGGCCACGGCGCTGGTGAACGCCAGGTCGTCGCTGATACAGAGCACCTGGTAGCCGCCCTTGGCGTGCAGCGGGCCGCGAATCGGGGTGCCGACGAGAAGGGTCTCGAGTCGGTTGGCCGCTTGGGTTTCGGGTCTTTGCTCCATGGGGCGCTTCCTTGTGCGAGAGGGGCGACGCCTTAATACACCGGATCGCGGTCGAACCCAAGTACCCGGGCGCGGAAACGGTCGGCCGGAACGGGTGGATCCGCCCGCAGCGCCTCGGGAAACACGGAATACGTGGATAAAATTACAGCTGCTCCAGCATCCAGCTCAGCGCCAGCAGGCCGGTCGCCGCTGAACCGCCGTAGAGGACGACGGTACGGTAAAAACGCGTGCGCCGCAGCAGGAACGCGAGCGGCAGGAACGCGGCGATCACGATAAGCTGCGCGGCCTCGACGCCGAGGTTGAAGCCGATGAGCGGGGAGGCGAGGTTCCAGCCCTCGAGGCCCAGATCCGCGAGCACCGACGCGTAACCGATGCCGTGGATCAGGCCGAAGGCGAAGCCGACGGCCCAGCGGCGCTCGCGCACGACCCCGACGATGTTGTTGAGGGCGGTCAGCACGATCGTCAGCGCGATCAGCGCCTCGACCAGGCGCGCGGGCGGCGGCGTGATGACGTGGAAGGTCGTCAGGCAGAGGCTGACGGTGTGCGCCACCGTGAAGGCGGTGACCACCTTCGCCGTGTCGACCAGGACGGAGCGCAGGCGCGCGCGCGGGAGCAGGCGCCGGCCCGGCCGCCAAAAGACGGCGGGCAACACCAGCGCCACGAGGAACAGCATGTGGTCGTAGCCGCGGAAGATGTGGTGGAGGCCTTCGGCGGCGAAGGCGGCGAGGCGTTGGCGCGTGCCGCCGCCGGTTGCGTCGAAATGGTAGGCGCGGCTCGCCGCCGTGAAGACGTGCGAGACCTGCGCCTCGCGAAAGCTGATCTTGAGCAGGCCGCGGTGCTGGGCGTCCAAGTCGAAGAGCGCGTCGTAGCCGACGTCGAGCGCCGCGATCTTCTCGTGCATGCAGGTCGTGTCGAAGATCAGCGAGGCATAGGCGCCGTCGGTGTGCGTCGTGACGAGGAGGTCGAGCGGCGCCAGGGCGCAGTCCTCCTTGGTCGTCCGGAGGTGCAGGCGCTCCCGCGCGTAGGCCTCGATGGCGGCGCGTTTCGCCTTGAGCTCGCCCCAGGTGACGCGGCCGTCGCCGTCGCCGTCGAGGCCGAGCGCGGGTTCCAGGTCTTTGAGCGCGAGGTCGAGCTGGCCGGACACGGTCGTGCCTTCGAGGTCGATCGTCAGAAAAGAGTCGCTCGGTTTGTGGGCGAAGGCCGTTCCGGCGAGCAGCGCGCCAAGGGTGAGGATCAGTCTGCTCCGTTTATTCACCGGCCGCCTCCGCGAGCAGCCGGCGGTCGATCGGCTCCTTCTGCTCGCTCCAGTTCGCGCGCGCCAGGGCCGCGGCCTCACCCTTGTTTTCCAGGACATAGAGGGCGAAATAGGCCTCTTCGCGGCGGTGCGGGCGCGACCCGCGCTCCTTCTCGGCGGCGAAGTGTCCGGCGAGCACGCGCGCGTGCGCCGCGGCGGCCGGGTCAGAGAGCCGCTTCTCGGCGAGCGTGAGCCGCAGCAGCAGCGCGTCCTGATCCGTGCGCTCTTTGAGCAGGGCGAGGACGTCGGCGTTCTTCCCCTCGCCGAGCCAGACGTCGCTCAAGGTCACCGCCGCGAACAGATCCCCCGGCGACGCGGTGAGCGCCTCGCGCAGGTAGCGCTCGGCGTCGGCGGGGCGCCCGCCCCGCGCCGCCATGTCGCCGAGCGTGCCGAGCACCCAAGCCCGCAGCTTCGGGTCGGTCGGCGTCATGTAAGCATAGAGGGCGCTGAGCTTCGCGAGCGGCGCGGCCGGATCGCCTTCGAGCGAGGCGACGCCCGCGGCGCAGGCGAGCTTGACGATGACCTCGCGGCCGATCTGCAAGGCATCGCACGCCGCCTTCGCGAGCGGGTAGTCCGCGGTGACCGTCGCGACCGTCGCTTGCATGAGCCGCGCCGACGGGTCGTCCGGTCTTTCCTTAAGGTATTGGTCGAGATCGACGAGCGCTTCGGCGAAGCGGTGGTTGAACTGGAGGATCGCGGCGCGGAGGACTCGGACCTCGGCCGGCGGGGCGGGGTCCTGCCACCACGGCGCGAGCGCCGCCTCGGCCTGGCCGTAGGCGCGCGGATCGGCAGCCTCGCGCCCGAGGTCGATGAGCTTCGCGGCGAGCCCGGTGGCGAGCGTGAGATTTTTGGGGTCCGCCCGCAGGCGCTCATGGAGCGCCCTCAGCTCGGCGGGGACGAAGGCCGCCGTCCGCCTCGGCAGGACTTCGAGGACCTCATCGTCGCCCTTCGGCTTGAACGTGACGGCGCCCGCCGGTGCCGCCGCCAGGAAAAGGGCAGCGCATAAAGAGACTTCCCTGGTCCGTTTAAAGACTTGATTTGACAAGCCGGGGCGACCTTTCTATCGTGCGCTCGACGTGAAACGCCCGAAACAACGTGTAAGCCGAGACGTTAATTGAGAAATCTTTCAATAGTCAAGAACGCGTTGGTCCTCGCCCTTGTGCTCGTTGCGCCCGTCGCACAAGCTCACAAGGCCAAGGATGCAGAACACACGCATTGCACCGTGGACGGCAGGGGTGTCGCCGCCAACGGGAAGACCGACGCGGAGCGGAAAACAGCGTGCGCCAAAATAGTCGGCGCCGTCTGGGATGAGTCGAAGACCTCGAAAATCGAGATCAAATCGCCTCCTGCTCCCGAGAAGAAGACCGGAGATTGACCGTTTTAAAGTTTCTGAAGAAGGCCCTCAAGGGGCCGAAAAAGGACGAAGAGGACGAGAAGGGCGACGCGCCGCAGGATCAAGCGCGCGAGGCCCCTCGAGACAGCCAACCGGGGCGTGACTCCCAGCAGCGGCCCCCGCAGAACCGGGACCAGCGCCCGCCGCAAAATCGGGATCAGCGGCCGCCGCAGAACCGCGACCAGCGCCCGCCGCAAAACCGCGACCAGCGCCCACCCCAGAACCGGGACCAGGGTCCGCCGCAAAACCGCGACCAGCGCCCGCCCCCGCCGGCGCGCGCCAAGGCCGCCCCACGCCCCGAGCCCAAGACCCCCAAGCCCGAAGGCAACGCCGCCGACGCCGCCGGCTTCGCGCCGCTCGGCCTCATCGAGTCGCTCCTCAAGGCCGTCGCCGCCGAGGGCTACACCGACCCGACTCCGATCCAGCTCAAAGCCATCCCCTTCATCCTCAAGGGTCGGGACCTCATCGGCTGCGCCCAGACCGGGACCGGCAAGACCGCCGCCTTCGCGCTCCCGATCATCCAGCTGCTCGAGCTGACGCGGCCGGCCCAACGCAAGATCCGCACCCTGATCCTGGCGCCGACGCGCGAGCTCGCCATCCAGATCGGCGAGAGCTTCCAGGCCTACGGCGCCCACGCCAAGATCCACCATGCCGTCATCTTCGGCGGCGTCGGCCAAAACCCGCAGGTCACGGCGCTGCGCCGCCATCCTGAAGTGGTCGTCGCGACCCCGGGCCGCCTGCTCGACCTCATGAACCAGGGCCACGTGACCTTCGAAGGCCTCGAGATCCTGGTCCTCGACGAAGCGGACCGGATGCTCGACATGGGCTTCATCCACGACGTCCGGAAGATCATCCGGGAGCTCCCGAAGAAGCGCCAGAACCTGCTCTTCTCGGCGACCATGCCGGCCGAGATCCAGGAGCTCGCCAGCAAGATCCTCGACAACCCCGCCAAGGTCGAGGTCGCCCCGATCTCGTCGACGGCCGAGTCGATCACCCAGACCCTCTACTACGTCGACAAGAAGGCCAAAACGGCGCTGCTCAAGCACCTGCTTACCGAGCACCCCGACATGTCGAAGATCCTGGTCTTCACCCGGACCAAGCACGGCGCCAACCGCGTCGCCGAGTCGCTCTCCAAGGCCGGCATCGGCGCCGAGGCGATCCACGGCAACAAGTCCCAGTCGGCCCGCCAGCGCGCCCTCACCAACTTCAAGGACGGCACGGTCCGCGTCCTCGTCGCGAGCGACATCGCCTCGCGGGGCCTCGACGTCGAGGAGATCTCGCACGTCGTGAACTTCGACTTGCCCAACATCCCCGAGACCTACGTCCACCGCATCGGCCGGACGGGCCGGGCCCAGGCTATCGGGTCGTCCATCTCCTTCTGCGACCGGGACGAGCGCTCGTTCCTGCGCGACATCGAGCGGCTGATCAGAAAGCCGATTCCCGTCGTCGAGACCCACCCTTATCCGCCGGGCAGCGAGGCGCCCGAGGAATCCCACGAGCGTCCCGAGCGCGGGCCGCGCGGTGGCGGTGGCGGTGGCCGCGGCCGGCAGGGCGGGGGCCAACGAGGCGGATCCTCAGGGGGTTCCGGTGGCGGCGGGAGCCGCTCCGGCGGGCGCGGGCGGCGCTGATTCCGGCCTTTTCGGCATATTCTCACGAGCCTGCGCCAAAATGGTTCATAATAAAAAATTTTGAATTTTCTATGAAATCCTGTAAAAGTGGCCCTCGGAAGCATCTTCCATTACCCGCATGTCAGCTTTATAACGGTTTCTCCCGGTACGACGCCCCCTTCGTCCGGTTCTCGTTAGGTGTGTAAACTAAACCTGTTTAAACCTGAGGTGTCACCGATGAAACGTGCGTCTTCGATCACGATGACTTTGGGCGTCGCGGCAGCGATCCTGATCGCCGGCAATGCTTTCGCCGACCAGAAATCCCGCGACCAGCGCAAAGCGGCCGGGGAAGTATACTGGAGCGCCGGTGACGAGCCGCCGTCGATGGACACCACCAAGCAGGCGGACACGCTGTCGGGCTTCTGGCTCGGCCACATGTTCGAAGGCCTGACGATGTATGACAAAACGGGCAACGTCGTCCCGGGCACCGCCGAGTCCGTCAAGTTTTCCGACGACAAGAAGACCTGGACGTTCAAGATCCGGAAGACCGCCAAATGGCATGACGGCAAGCCCGTCGTCGCTGGCGACTTCGTCTACGCCTGGCAGCGGCTCGTGGACCCGGCTTACGCGTCGGAATACTCGTTCATCGCGACCGCCGCCGGCCTGCTCAACGCCGAAGACATCATGGCGAAGAAGAAGCCGAAAGAGGAGCTCGGCGTCAAGGCGCTCGACGACTCCACCCTCGAAGTCCACCTGTCGCGTCCGATCGCGTACTTCGACAGCATGATGGCCTTCCAGGTCTTCTTCCCCGTCCGCAAGGACGTCGTCGACAAGTTCGGCGTCAAGTTCGCCTCCGGCCCCGACTCGATCGTCGGCAACGGCCCCTTCAAGATGGCGGCCTGGAACAAAGAACAGTCCATGCGCATCGAGAAGGCGGACACCTACTGGAACGCCGCCGCCATCAAGCTCAAGGCGATCGAGTCGCCCTCGATGGTCAAGGACGTCCAGGCCAACTTCAACAACTTCCAGACGGGCGGTATCGACCTCGTCGGCCTGAACTCGCCGGAAGTCATCAAGCAGGCCACCGACAACAAGCTGAAAGTGACGAGCTTCCCCTCGGGCTGCGTGGATTACCTGCAATTCAACACCAAGGATGGCAAGCCGTTCGCGAGCAAGGACCTGCGCCAGGCCGTCCAGTACGGCATCAGCCGGTCCGAGTACGTGAACAAAATCATCGGCGTACCCGGCACTAAGCCGACCTTCGGCATCGTCCCGGACTATCTGCCGGGCTCCAAGCCGGGCTCGACCTACCGCAAGGAGGCGCCGCTCGCCTGGAAGGACGGCGACGTCGCCACGGCCAAGAAGAACATCGCGGCCTACCTGAAGTCGTCGGGCCAGAAGGCGCCCCCGGCCTTCACCATCCTCGCCGGTGACTCGTCCCGCGCCAAGAAGTACGCCGAGTACTACCAGAACAGCCTCTCGAAGCTCCTCGGCACCGAGGTCAAGATCGAGACCGTGCCCTTCAAAGTCCGCCTGCAGAAGACCCGCGACTACGCCTTCGACGTCGTGATGGCGGGCTGGTGCCCGGACTATCGCGATGCGATGACGTACATGGACCTCTTCACGACGACCAACGAGAACAACAACTCCGGCTGGTCGAACAAGGAATTCGACGGCCTGATCGCGAAGGCGGCCAACGAAGCCGATCTGGCGAAGCGCGTCGCCTTCTTCCAGCAAGCCGAGAAGCTGCTGGTCGCCGACGCCCCGATCGTCTCCGAAGACCAATCCGGCGGCGCCTACACGTTGGCTCCCGGCCTCGAAGGCGTGAAGCGCAACGTCTTCGGCGTCGACCCGGACTTCCGGTACGCGTCGTGGTCGGAAAAGACCTCGCACTGACCGGTGTCGGCCAGAGCGGCGAGCGATCGGGCTTTAGGCCCGGCCGCTCGCCTCGCTCGGTCCGGGACTTTTCGGGTCCTGCATTGGCTGCATCGTCGCTTGCGGACTTTGCACTGCCACCTCCCGGCCCGGCGAGGTAACTTTGCCCTCGAAGACAGCGGCAACCCTCACTTGATCGACACACCATGCTGAAATCATTCTTCACCTCCGGGCTCTCCCGCTACATCGCCGGCCGTCTGGCGCTGGCGATGGTGACCATCTTCGCGCTCGCGACCTTGACGTTCATCGCGATGCGCGCCGTCCCCGGCGACCCCCTCACCCGGACGAAAGAGATCCCGGCCCAGGTTCGCGCGAACCTCGAGGCGAAGTACGGCCTCAACAAGCCGCTCTTTACCCAGTACCTCATTCAGATGAAGCGGATGTTCATCGAAGGGGATTTCGGCGAGAGCTTCCGGACCGTCGACCGCCGCGTCAACACCATGATCAAAGAGCAGTTCCCGGCCAGTGCGACGCTCGGCTCCGTGGCCCTGGTATTCGGCACCATCATCGGCCTGACCCTCGGCATCATCGCGGCGCTCTACCGGAACTCCCTCATCGACCGATTCGCGACGGTCCTCTGCGTCCTGGGCATCGCCTTGCCTTCGGTCGTGATCGTTTACGTCGTGCAGTACTTCTGCGCGGTGTTCCCGCTCACGAAGCTGCACGTCGATTCGGACCATTGGTTCCGCACGGTCGGCTGGGGCCAGGCGCGCGACCTGGTCCTGCCGAGCTTCACGCTGAGCCTTTCGATCATCGCCGTCATGACGCGTTATATGCGCAGCCAGATGGTCGACGTCTCCTTCTCGGAATACGTGCGGACGGCCAAGGCCAAGGGCGTCTCGACGCTCCGCCTCATCTTCGCGCATGAGATCCGCAACGCGATCCTCCCCGTCGTCTCGCTCCTCGGGCCGATCTTCGTCGCGGCCATTTCCGGATCGCTCGTCGTCGAGGGCGTCTTCGGCGTGCCCGGCCTCGGGTATGCCTACATCAATTCCATCTCCAATAACGACTATAACGTCCTCATGGGATTGACGGTGTTTTACGGCGGGTTCTTCATCATCGTGAACCTGTTTACCGACATCCTTTACGGTATGATCGACCCGCGCATCCGCTTCGGCTGATGGGCCCAAGGAACCTTTTGGAAGACGCCATGAGCAACCGCAGCATCGACGCAAAAGCCGCGCAAAAGCCCGATCCGGCGCCCTTCGCCGACGCGCTTTTCCTCCCCGCCGCGCACAAGGCCGGCGAGGCCGAGGCCATTTCGCGCCCCGCGCTGACCTATTGGGCGGACGCGATGTCGCGCCTGCGCAAGGACAAGCTCGCGATGAGCTGCTTCGCGGTCATCATCTTCGTGTCCTTGGTCGGCGTCGCCGGACCGTTCTTTTTCCCGAAAACCCAGAGCGGCGTCTCCTTCGAGAACCAGCAGAACCCGAACGATATCGACCAGGGCCCCACCCTCGGCGACGCACAGATCGTGACCGACGACGGTGCCGGCTTCATCGAGGACAAGTTCCAGGAAGGCTACGATCCGGCGGCCCTCGCGCCGCCGCGGGAGTCCCTGCCACCGGTCATGGGCCTCGGGGTCTTCGGCGCGCCGTCGGTCAACGGCGTGACCATCGAGTGGAAGGCCATCCCCGGCGTCTCGGGGTACTCGATCTTCCGCACCATGGTCCTCAAAGACGAGGTCCTCGACACCGACGGCCTCATCAACGGCACGATCGAGCGCGGCGTGGCGCTCGCCGACATCACCAACCCCGCTCAGATCAACTACACCGACGGCCTCGGCCTCGACGCGTCCGAACGCTATGCCTATACGGTCGTCCCCTTCATCGACAACCCCGAGACGATGCAGCATCAGCTCGGGCCCAAGGGCGCCGTGCTCGTCATCGGGCTGGCGCAGACGATCAAGCTGAGCGACGCCATCAATCTCGATCCCAACGCCCAGGTCGGCCAGACGCTCAAAGGCCGCACGCACCCGTTCGGCACCGACGGCCTCGGCCGCGACGTGTTTTCCCGCATGATCGAAGGCACGCGCGTCGACATGATGCTCGCGCTGCTCGTCCCGACGCTTTCGATCGTCATCGGCATGATCCTCGGCGCCGTCTCCGGCCTGCTCGGGGGCAAGACCGACCTCCTCATGATGCGCATCGTCGAGATCATCGACAACTTCCCGGACCTCCTCGTCTTCGTCATTCTGCAGGTGGCCTTGGGGAAAGGGGTCGTGAGCCTCGTGATCGCGCTTTCGGCCTTCAGCTGGGCGGGGTTCGCGCGGATCGTCCGGGGCGAGGTCTTGCGGCTTCGAGAGATCGAGTTCGTGCAGGCGAGCCGCCTGCTCGGCGCGCCGATCATGCGCCTCGTCCTGAAACACATCGGGCCCAACCTCCTCGGCCTCGTCATCATCGCCTGGTCGGCGCGCATCCCGAACGTCATCGCCTCCGAGGCCTTCCTGTCGCTCATCGGCCTCGGCGTCGAGCAGCCCACGCCGTCCTGGGGTAACGTCGTGCTCGATTCGGCCAGGCGGCTTCAGGTCAACCCGATCCAGTTCTTCCTGCCGGCGACCGTCCTCGGCGTGACGCTGCTCGCGTTCTACCTGCTCGGGAACTCGCTGCGCGACGCGTTCGACCCCAAGCTCCGCGGCCGCGGCTAAGGAGGCACCCGATGTCCGATCTGCTTCTCGATGTCAAAGACCTGTCGGTGCGCTTCAAGGTGCACGGCGGCGACGTGCAAGCCGTGCGCAACGTCTCGTTCAACGTCCATCAGGGCGAGACGCTCTGCATCGTCGGCGAGTC
>JAYVWD010000703.1:0-12545 GCA_043786345.1 Pseudomonadota bacterium | reverse complement strand
CCCAGTCGCGGTTGCCGCAGCCGAAGACGCCGAAGGCGACGCCCGTAAAGGCGGCGGGATTCACCGTTTCGAGCCAGGCCAGGAACTGCTTCGCGTTGTCGGGGGCCTGGCCCTCGTACGAGGCCGTGACGACGACCATCGCGCCGGCGGTCGGCAGGCGTCCGGCGTATTCGTCGAGGGGCGCCGCCTTGCCGTCGAAGCCGTGGGTCTGGGCCTCACCCGCGATGCGTTGCGCGAAGGCCTCGCAGGAGCCGCTGTTCGAGCCGTAGAGCACCAGCAGCGGCGTCGTGCCGGCGGGGATGGCGGCGCGCTCCTTCGAATCCTGCGCCGACTCGAGGCGCGTCGGCACGGCGAGCGGGATGGACGCCTGGCGGATCTGCACGCCGCGGCGCCGCGCCCGGATGAAGAAGTCGTTCGGCTTGAGCGTCAAGGTCTCCTTGATCTTGAGCTCGTAGGACGGGTCCGCCATGAAGAGGTCGAAGCGCTGCAGGATCGCGCCAAGCACGAGGATCGCCTCCTGCATCGCGAACGGCCGGCCGATGCAGGCGCGTTGGCCGTTGCCGAAGGGTTTCCAGGCGTTGGCCGGGATCTTCGCGACGTTTTCGGCGGTGAAGCGCTCGGGGTCGAAAGCCTCGACGTCGCCCGACCAGACTTTTGGGTCGCGGTGCAGCATCGGGAGGAGCGCGACGGCGACCTCGCCCTTCTTCATCGCGTACTTCCTCGCGAGGAGCGTGTCCTCCTTCGCGTAGACCATGAAGGCGGGCGCCGTCGGCCAGAGGCGCAGGGTCTCTTTCAGGACCTGGTCGATATAGAGGAGCTTGCCGAGGTGCTCGAAGCGCGGGCTCTCGTCGCCAAGGACCTGGTCCACCTCGGCCCGGGCCCGGCTCAAGACCTCGGGGTGCTTGAGGAGCGCATAGATGGCGAAGGAGAGGAGCCCGCTCGTCGTCTCGTGGCCGGCGATCAGGAACGTCACCATCTGGTAGCGGATGTTCTCGTCGCTCAAGGTCTCGCCGGTGACCGGGTCGCGCCCGGACAGCATGAGGCCCAGCAGGTCCTTGCGGGCCGCGGCGCCCGGCTCTTTGCGGCGCGCGTCGACGAGCTGCTGCGCGATCTCCAGCAGGTATTTGACGTCGTTCCCGTATTGGCGCTCGGAGAGCAGCATCAGGCGGTTCTGGAGCGACAGCCGCCTGGTCCGCGCGCCGGACTCGGCGAGGGCGCGCACCATGGCGCTGACGAAGGGGTGCAGCTCGTTCTGGTAGAAGCTGTTGAAGCGGTAATCGAAGGCGCAAAGCGAGATCGTGTCGAGCGTCAGCCGGGTCATGTTGTCGGGGACGTCGAGCAAGGTCTGCTCGCCGAAGCGTTCCCATTTGACCAGGAGCTGCTCGGCGATGTCGATCATCCCGGGGAAGAGGCCGCGCAGCGAGGCCGGGCCGAAGGCCGTGGCGAGGATGCGGTGCGCCTTGCCCCAGTTGGGCTCGGCGGTCTCGGCCGTGAACAGCCCGTCGCCGGCGAGGTTTCTGATCTCGCGGAGCGCGCCCGTGACCTTTTTGTCGAAGCGCTTCTCGTCGGAGAGCTCGTCGACGATCTCCTGGGAGCTGACGATCAGCCGGTCCCCTTGCGGCGTGCTGAACCGGAAGATCGGCCCGTGGGTGCGGGCGAGCTTCATCAGGCTCTGGATCGGGATCTCGGGGTCGATCTCCGGGAGGTTCTTGAGGACGGGTGTCAACTTGGGCTGCGGGATGGCGCTCGGCGCCCCGACGTCGGTCATTGGTCACCTCGGAATCGCTGTCCCATGATCATCGGCCCGGTCTTTTGCTCCGTCAAGAAAGTGGGCGGCATATCTTGTATACTGTGAATCGGGGCCACTGCGGAATGGTTGGGCGGGGCCGCCCAAGCGAATCCTCGCCGCGGAGGCTCGAGCCTTGCAGACCCTGGCGCAGAGCTATGAGGTCAATTCGTTCCTCGTCAACCCGCAGCGCAAGCTCGGGCTCTATGCGCTCCTCAACATCCTCCAGGACGTGTCGTGGGCGCACGGGCTGAGCCTCGGGCTCGGGCGCGACGACGACGTCGCGAGCAAGGTCGCCTGGGTCCTCGGCCGCCAGCGCATCGTCATGCGGGCCTGGCCCTCGTGGGGCGAGACGGTCGAGGCCGAGACCTGGCTCAGGCCGCCCGGCCGCTCCACCATCAACCGCGATTCGCTGATCCGGGTGAACGGGAACGCCGTCGGCGAGGCGACCACGGTGCTGCTGATGCTCGACATGGCGACGCGCAAAACCGTGCGCACCGAGACCCTGGGCCCGGGCATCCCGTTTCACGTGGACCCCCGCGTCGCCCTCGACGCCGGCAAGATCGAGGCGATCCGGGGCCTCGAGGACCTGGCGCGCTTCGACGTGCGCAACAGCGACCTCGACATGAACCAGCACGTCAACAACACCCGCTACGCGCAGTGGATCCTCGACTCGATCCCGATCGATTGGCACCGGCGCTTCGCGCTGATGGAGTACGAGATCAACTTCCTCGCCGAAACCCACCTCGGCGACGCCGTCACGATCCAGAAGAGCCCCGCCGAGCCCTGGGGCCCGGACGCGGCGCGCGCTCAGTTCCAGGGCGTGCGGGGCGCCGACGGCAAGGTCGTCTTCACCGCCCGGCTCGTCGTCGCCGGGGACCCGGGCCACGTCCTCGCCTTGTAAATGGGAAGAAATTGACGCCCCGCCGTCCCTGGTGGAAAAGATAGGCTACGAATCCGCGGATGGACACCGTTTGGCCAGCTCCTCCTCCTCCTTCGACTACGTCATCATCGGCTCCGGCTTCGGCGGCGCCGTCGCCGCGCCGCGGCTCGCCGAAAAGGGATACCGGGTCGCCGTGCTGGAAGCCGGCCTTCGGTATGCCGATGCCGATTTCCCCAAGACCAATTGGAATCTGAAGAAATTTCTCTATTTCCCGGCGGTCGGCTGGCGCGGGATCATGCGGATGGACGCGTTCAGTGGCTTGCTGGTGCTGTCGGGCGCCGGCGTCGGCGGCGGCAGCCTGGTCTATGCCAATACGCTGGTGGAGCCGTCGGCGACGGCGTTCGAGCAAGGCTCGCGGCCGACGAGGTATATCCGCGTAACGGCAGAGATCTGCTGGGAAAAGAGCCCCGCGCCTGCTATGCTGCCCGCCTTTGCAGCAGGAGACCGGGGTGGCCAAGGGTAAAGAGCGCGCCATGAATTTTCACTCGCACAAGGTGCGGGTCGGCGACGCCGGCAGCAAGGGGCGCGGTGTGTTCACGCGCTGCGCCATCAGAAAGGGCGAGGCCGTGGAAGCGGCGCCGACGCTCGTCATCCCGACGCTGGACTTCGACCTGATCGCGAAGACCTTCCTGTCCAACTACGTCTTTTCGCACAACGAAGACTTCGAGCTCATCGGGCTCGGCTACATCTCGCTCTACAACCACTCGTTCACCCCGAACGCCCAGTTCGTGCTGATGCGCCGCGCCGTCCTGATGGTCGCGATCCAGCCCATCGCCGAAGGCGACGAGGTGACGTTCGATTACGGCTGGCCGGACGCATCGTTCCGCGAGGCGGGGATCGCGATGCCGGCGCCCGGCGGCGGGGCGTAGGGCGGTTCGGGGGCCTTCGTCCCGAAGAGCGTGATCTCGTGCCGGTCGTGGAAGAGGTGCCGCGCCTTCATCACCGGCCAGGCGTGCCGGCCGAGCAGCGCGAGCGCGTCCTTGATGGCGGCCCAGGGGGCGCTCTTCGGCAGCTTGAGGTTGACGACGAAGTGCGTCATCCAGCGCTTTTCCAGCCAGTAATTGAGCACCTTGAGCGTCTCGTGCGAGGCGACGATCATGTCGCACACCAGCCAGTCCACCGGCTGCTCCGGGTGGTACTTGAGGCCGTTGTCCTTGCGGTGCGTGACGCGCTCGCTGAACTTCTTCTCGTCCGGCAGCGCGAGCTCCAGGGCGTCGACGGCGATCACGGTCGCGCCGCGGCGCGCCAGCGAGAAGGTCCAGCCGCCCGGCGCGGCGCCCAGATCCACGGCGGTCTCGCCGGCCGTCGGGTAGCGGCCGAGCGCGTGGAAGGCTTCCTCGAGCTTGCGCGCGCTGCGCGACGGCGCGCCGACCTTGGCGCGCATGCGGAGGGTGCCGCCGACGTAGGGCGAGATGCCGGACGAGAAGCTGCCGATCGACGCCCAAAGGGTCGAGGCGGACGAGGCGTAGACCTGGACGACGAAGTCCGCCGGCCCGACGCCAAGCACGATCTCGTCCGACGGCAGGTAGCGCTTGAAGAGGCGCGGAAGCTTGGCTTTGACGAGCCCGAGGACGGCCTTCTCGACGGCGCCGGCGAGCACGTTGGCGGCGTTGTCCTCGAGCGCGAAGCTGTGGATCGTCCACCGCCCGGTCTGGCGGTTGGCGCGCGTGGAGGCGACCTCGATGCGGCGGAAGATGGTGTCGACGGCCTGGCGCTGGTCCGTCGCGTCGACCAGGGCGGCGAGCGGGAGGAACTGCCGCGCGAAGACGGTGGACAGATAGTGGGGAAGGGCCGTGTTCTCGGGGAACGCCAGGGCGTCCGCGCCGATCGGGGTGCCCGTGACGCCGTGGGTGTCGGCGAGCTCTTCGCCGAGCAGGGCCGCGTAGCCGGCTTTCGCCACGAAAATGTTCAGTCTTTTGGAGGTCATGGGCGGGGGCGTCATCCAGTTGTTCGGGGCGGGTTCTACGCCACGGGGCGGGGGCTCCGCCATGGCAAAGAATCCGGGCCCCGGCCCGGCTGAAAAACGCCTTTGAATTCAGCCAATTAGACCGCAGGCTCCGTCGGCAGCCGCTCGTCGAGTTTGTGCGGCGTGGCCTGCGACGCCCGGAAGGGCGGCTTGCGGTAGAGGAGCTCGACCAGATCGAAGGAAACGGTCTTCTTGTCGCGATTGACGGTCGCGATCGTCACTTCCTGCGAGATGTGACTCGGGCGCCGGCTCGGGCACTGGGTCTCATAGATGAAGACGCGGGTGCCGTTCGTCTTGGCGAGCTCCGCCGCAGCGAGGACGCCCTCGGTGGTCGTGATGGAGACGAGCTTGCCTTGGAGACCCCAGGAGTTCCTATGGGTCTGCTCGGGGGCCTGGCGATGTTTGACGATCAGGTAGAGGTTCACTCTTGGGACCCATGCAGGTTGATCGAGTTTAGGGGGCGTGCCGGCTCCGCCAGACGCCCCGCGATATTAACTCCTTGCGACGGAATTGGACAGCCGTTCTTGGGGCGCGGCGGGTCTTTCTGGTCCGATGAGCTTTCTCAGCTCGGACCTGCGCGTTATCAGACGACGGCAAACGTCCTTGGGGACCCACCATGAAGCTCATCAAATTCATTATCTCGACCCTCGCCCTGCTTGCGCCCCTGACGGCCCATGCGGAATACATCAACGGGCAGCTCACCTGGGTGGCCCAGGACAAGGTCGGGATCGGCGTGGTAACGGCCGAGCCGGGCTCGGCCCTGATCCGCCACTGGACCACGAACGGCACCACCTACGACTGCACCCAGGAGTACGCCAACCCGGCCGAATTCAAGGTCATCGTCCGCTGCCCGACGATCAACTACCGCATCGAGATGCAGCGCGACCAGATCCTGATCGCCAGCAACTCCGGTGTCGCGAAATACCCGGGCTCATGGGACGACCGCCGCACCTGGCACTACCAGACGGGCAACATCACCGGCACCTTCACCTTCCAGGCCGGCCTCAAATGGTTCGAGCAGCAGCGCGGCCCGCACGGCACCGTCGCCGTCCACGTGTTCCGTGAGACCTGGCGCGACGCCACCTTCATCTACATGTTCGACGAGACGCGCACCGTCCACATCGCGTTGACGCGGACGGGGGCGTCGATGCTGCTGCAAGGGGACTCGGCCTATAAGGCCCTGTACGCTGGCAGCTGGTGAGCGGCCCGGACGGGGCGGCTAGCGCTTGGCACCCGCCGTCTTCTTCTTCTTCTTCTTCTTCTCTTTGTTGGCCGTCTTTTTGGCGGCCGTCGTTGTCTTCGCCGCCTTCTGACTGCTGACTTTCTCCTTGCCGGCCGGCGCCTTCCGCGCCGACTTTTTCGTTACGGCCTCCCCGGGCGCCAGCTTCTTGAGCAGCGTCTTCGGCGCGACCGCCCGGTAGCTTTCCTCGATCCAGCTTTCGAGGAGCCCGAGGGGCACGTCGTCCTTTTCCTCGAAGCGCGCCGACACCCAGCCGGCCTTGCCGAGGCCGTAGCCCGTCGGCTTGCAGAACGGCAGCTCCAGCGCGTCGTGCAGCGACTGGGGCAGCTTGACGCTCAAGCCCACGCCGCCCGTCCCCATGCCCAGGAACACGAAGATCTTCTTCCTGATCTTGACGACCGTCTCGCCCCAGGGATGGTCGACGTGGGCCTCCGGATAGCTCTTGGCGTGCGCAAGCAGGTCGGCCTGGTACTTCTGCGCTTTGGCGGCGGACCTAGTCGTCATGGGGGCGGGGTCTCCTCGGGTTTGTGCAGGATTTTCATACCCCGCCGGACATAGTCGAGCCCAGCGAAGAGGCTGGCGACCCCCGTCGCATAGATCAGCGCCCGGTGGTCGTATCCCGCCACGAGCGCGATCAGGAGCCCGAACTGCAGGGTCGTGGCGATCTTGCCGGGCATCGCCACGTGCATCTGCCGGATCCGGTCCAGCTCGCCCCGCACTGAGAACCAGACGACCGCGCCGGCGACGATGACGTCGCGCGCCGCGATGAAGAGCAGCTCCCAGATCCGGATCGACCCGTCCCAGGTGAGCGTGAGCAGGACCGCGAAGACGAACACCTTGTCGGCGATCGGGTCGAGGAAGGCGCCGAGCTCGCTTTCGGCGTGGAAGCGCCGCGCGATCGCGCCGTCCAGGTACTCCGAGACCAGGGCGATGACCACCACGAGCAGCCGCCAGTCGGCCGGGATCGCAAAAAAGACCAGCCCGAGGGCGAGCCTGAGCGCCGTTAGCGCGTTCGGGACGTGTTTCACGGACCGAGCATACCGCCAGTTCTCACGCGCGGCCAGATCGCTGATCTTCTGGTAACGACAGCGGTTTTTTGCTAGCGTCCCAGCGGAGCCCTGAACCCCCGCACCCCGACGGCCCTTGAAGCGATTCAACCTCCCGAATATGAGCCGCGCCCGCGCTCTGAAGCTCGGCGGCGCCACCGGCGGCGGCCTGCTGGCCCTGGCGATCCTCGCGTGCGTGTACGAGGTCTTTCTCACGCCCCCCGGGGACCTTTCCCGCGAGGAGATCGTCCGCCGCGTCAGCCGCGAGTCGCCGATCTACTATGCCGACGGCAAGCGCCAGGTGGGCGCGCTCTTCACCGGCGCCCACCGCAAGTACGTCCCCCTGAAGGACATGCCGCCGCTCGCCCTCAAGGCGATCGTCGCCGCCGAGGACCAGAACTTCTACCACCACCACGGCGTCGACGTCCTGGCCACCGGCAAGGCCTTCGTGGACGGCGTTTTCCACCTCAACTTCCGCCGCGCCGGCTCGACCATCACCCAGCAGACCGTCAAAATCCTCTTCGACGACTGGGAGCACAGCTTCCGCCGCAAGGTGCAGGAGGCGCTCGCCGCCTTCAAGATGGAGCGCCTCTACTCGAAGGATCAGATCCTCGAGTTTTATCTGAACCAGTTCCACGTCACCAGCAACGGGAACGGCATCGGGGTGGCGGCAAAGTATTATTTTGATAAAGAAGTCAAAGACTTGGATCTTGTCGAGACGGCCTTCATCGCCGGCACCGTCAAGCACCCGACCAAGTACAACCCCTTTACCAAATACGATTCTGAGGACCGCGAGCGCGCCGAGGAGGCCGCCAAGGTCCGCAAGGACTACGTCCTCAAGCGGATGGAGGCGGAGGGCTTCATCACGGCGGCGGCGGCCGCGGCGGCGCGCGAGAAGCCGGTCCCGTTCAAGCGGGGCGAGTTCCGCTCGGGCGACGTGGCCCTGGTCGAGCTCGTGCGCGGCCAGCTCGACCGCCCCGACCTCCTCGAGGCGGTCGGCATGGAGGACGCCGAGGAGTTCAACCAGGCGGGCCTCAAAATCGTCACGACCCTCGACGCCGACATCCAGGCCGCGGCCGAGACGGCGGTCCGCCGCAACCTCGTGCGGCTCCAGCTGCTGCTCAAAGGCTATGAGCCGGAGCCGGCGGAGCGCTTCAAGGTCCAGACCGACCTGCGGGCCGGCGAGTTCGCCTACGGGAGGGTCGCCTTGGGCCCGCGCGACGCCAAGGACCCGGAGGTCCAGGTGAGCTTCGGCGGGCCGACCGGCGTGATCGGCGCGGGGTCGCTCCGCGAAGTCGCCGCCCTCCTCGCCCAGGCGAGCGGCAAGCCCGCGGCGGCGCACCTGAAAACGCTCCTCCAGCAGCTCAGCGTCGGGGCCGTGGTGTTCACCCGAGTCGTCGACTACGACGCGGCGGCGCGCACGGCGACGCTCGAGCTCGCGCGGCGGCCGACGGTGAATGGCGGCCTCATCGTCCTCGACGAAGGCGAGGTGCGCGCGGCGGTCCCCGGCTTCGACGCCCAGGGCTATGACCGCGCGATGCAGGCCCAGCGGCAGCCGGGCTCGGTCTTCAAGGCGATCGTCTTCCACGCGGCGCTGCAGCTCGGCTGGTCGATCCTGGACCCGCTCAGCAACGTGCGGCAGGTGTTTCCGCTCAACGGGCGCCTCTACCTCCCGCGCGGCGACCACGAGAGCTCCCACGAGGAGGTCTCGATGCTCTGGACGGGGATCGAGTCCGAGAACATCGCCGCCGTCTGGCTCACGGCGCACCTGCTCGACAAGCTGTCGTACGAGGAATTCAAGGAAGTCCTGGCGTTCCTCGGCCTGACGCCGGAGCCCGGCGAAAACGCCCGCGACTTTCAGCTGCGGCTCAGCCGTCTGACCGACGTGAAGCTCGGCGACGACGGCATCGACGAGCGGCAGCTCGACCTGGCGGCCGCCGACATGATCCCCGACGCGGTCTTTGACGGCGAGCCGTTGACGGCCCGGCGCCTGCGCGCGCTCTGGTGGGGGCGGGGCTATGAGGCCGAGCTCGACAAGCTCCTGCACCACGGCAAACGCGACGCCGTCGCGAGCGACCGCGACCTGCGGACGATGCTCGTCGCGACCAACTACCGGCGCCTCACCGGGATCGCGCCGCGCGCCCGCGGCGACTGGGGCAACCTCGCCGCCGCGGTCCGGAAGTACGGCGTCGCCGTCGCGCGCACGCAGAGCAACCTTGCCGCGATGCTGCAGCGCTTCGTCCTGGTCCCCGGGCCGAAGGACGAGGAGCTCGCCTACCTCGCCGACGAGCCCGCCCACACCGCGATGGCCGGCCTGGTCACCCGGCCGCTGGCGGACGCGGACATCCAGCGGGTGTTCGGCGGCGGGCTTACGGCGTTCTTCGGGCTCGGGGTGACGGTCGGCGACGTGCGGCTCGACGGCTGGCTGTCGTTGGACCGCCTTGAGAAGCTCAAGGGCCAGGTCGACACGCGCACCGCCGCCGCGAAGGCGGCGAGCGCCGAGATGGGCCTGAGTCGGCTCTACAATCACCACGATTTCCGGGTCGCCGTCGGCCTGCGCTACCTGGTCGCCTTCACGCGGGCGATGGGCGTCAGCTCCCGGCTCCGCCCGGTCCTCTCGTTCGCGCTCGGCACCAACGTCGTGGCCCTCGCGGAAGTGGCGAAGGTGTACCAGACCCTGCTCGACGGCCGGATCTACCGGTTCCACGACGACGGCCCGGCGAACCAGCTCAACTTCGTGAGCCGCATCGAGGATGCCGGCGGCGCCGTCGTCTTCGCGGCGAAGAAGCGCGTCGAGCAGCTCGTGCCGCCGGAGCCGTCGCGGGCCCTGCTCGAGATCCTGCGCCGCGTCGTCACGCACGGCACCGGCCGGCTCCTGCACCGGGACCTGCTGCTGCCGGACGAAACCGGCTCGGGCCTAAGGGTTCCGGTGTTCGGGAAGACGGGGACGACCAACAACTTCATCTCGGGCAGCTTCGCCGGGTTCCTGCCCTATCCGCGGGACGGCGCGACGAAGCTGGATGCGCGGTCGAGCTACGTGATCGCGGCGTACGCGGGCTTCGACCGGAACGAGGCGATGCTGCACGGGCACTTCAAGGGCTACGGCGGCGACGTCGCGCTTCCGGCGTGGACGGAGCTCGCGAAGAGCATCGTGAAAACGAAAGATTACGCCGGCAAGCTGGATTCCCTGGATATCGGGGCGCTGGCGGCCGGCGAGCTGCCGCTCGCCGTCGACGGCGCCGATACGGCGGTGCGCGTCGAGCTGGTGCGCGGGCTGATGGCGCACGACGCGGAGATGCCGGGGACGGCGGTCGTGCAGGTGGCGGGCGCGGCCGACGGGGACGCGTTCGTGCCGAAGCGGGGGCTGCGGCTGTTCAAGGCGGACGCGCGCGACCCGGCGCGGAAGGCCCCGCCGGGCGGGTGAGGATCGGGGGGCCGCGTCCCGTCCACCTTGCAGTGTGGCTAAAAATAGGGGATAAGGTAGTAAATTACCTCCATCTTGTTTTGACCGCAACGAGGACCCCTATGAAAGCAACGCGTTTTGTTTTGTTCGCTGCTTTGACCGTAGCCGGCTGCCGAACCGGCGATGACAAGGCCGACCTCCAGTCCGGGCCGCCACCGGGGGCCCTCGGGATGCCGGCGCCGAGCGGCGGCACGTTGTGGGCGGAGCTCTCCGAAGGCCCCGCCCAGGCGATGTACGAGGCGTTTCATACCGAAGAGCAGACCGACCAGGTCGGCGGGCGCAAGGCCTTCACCGGCGACCTGGTGATCGACTGCTCGCGCGAAGGCTTCGGGGGCAGCATCCCCAACGGCGCGCAGGGAATCGTCGCCCCGGCGGTGTTCAACTGCCGGATCTTCGTGCCCATGCACTTCCCGGCGGGCGCCCAGGGCCTGCCGGCGCCGGCGATGGTGACCCTCGACGGGGACGCGGCGCGCAGCTTCTACGGGTCGTTCAAGGCGGCCGAAAGCGTCCAATCGGGAACCGGGCGCAAGACCTTCACGGGCGCCGCCACGGTCGCCTGCAACTACGCCAACTTTGACGGCGCGCACTCCGGCTACCACTGTACGGTGCGCGCCGACGGCGCGGGAAGCGGCAGCGATGACGGCGGCGGCGCCCCGCAGCCGAAGACCCTGCTTTCCCTCACGGGCGCCGACGCGAAATCGGTCTACACCGCCCTCAAGCTCCCGGAAGTGGTCAAGCCCGGCGGCGGCTCGAAGTCCCGCGGCGGCCAAACGGACCTGGTCTGCACGCGTAAAGGCTTCGGCGGCAGCATCCCCAACGGCGCGCAGGGAATCGTGGCGCCCGCGAAGTTCGACTGCACGATCCGCGCCGGCCAGTCGATGCCGGCCGGCGTCCAGGGCCTTCCGGCTCCGGCGAAGGTGATTTTGACGCTCAAGAATGCGATCGCGGGGGCGGTGTACAACGCCCTCACCGTCCAGGAAACCCTCGTCGCGGCTAAGGGCACGAAGGAATACTCCGGCGACGTGACGATGGAATGTCACTACGCGCTGGTCAGCGGCGGCAAGAAAAACTACTCCTGCTCCTGGGTGATGCCGGGCAGCGGCGGCTCGGACGACAACGGCTCGCTGGTCTGCAAGGGGACCCCGTCCCAGCCGTCGATCACGGTCGCCAGCGAGACCCAGCCGACGACGCTCAACATCGCCGCCGGAAATGCGACCCAGGGCCTGTCGATGCTGTGCAAACGCATCCCGGCGAGCACCGGACCGGTCATCGCGGACGGCATCCAGAATCTCTGGAAATGCCTGCCGAACCTGGCGCCGGGCGTCGACTCGAAGTACCACGTCTCGATCCACACGCGCGGCTTCGTCGCCGGAATCGTCGCCGACGTCTTCAAGGGCAGCGTGAAGGTCGCCGAGGTCAACTGCGAGGACGGCGGCGCGGCGGGCGGTTCCGCCGGCGGCTCGGTCTCCGGCTACGACCTCAACGGACCGAAGTCCTGCGCGCCGCTGGCGGACGGGATGGCGTGCGCGCAGAGCAGCGCGACGGACCAGCAGATCGTCGACAAGTGCCTGGCGATCGGCGCGCAGACCAAGTACTGCAGCGATTGCTCCGAAGTCTGCGACCAGCCGCTCTCGAACTGACCGGTCGAGCGGCCGCGTTCGCCTGGGAGCTCCTCCCTAGTCTATCCGTACCAGCAAACACGACCGTTCCCCCCAAACCGAGCTCCGCAGGATCAGCGCATGCCGCCGGGCCGCGTCGATCCGATCCTCCGGTCCGATTAGCATCGGGCCCGGCAGGCGGCCGCGCGCATAAAGCGCGCCACAGAGTGCGATTTCGAGCAAACCACCGGCTTCCATGAGGTTGCCGAACAGGCCGGCCGTCGTCCCGATCGCCGGCCGCCGCGCTCCGGCGAACATCATCGTCACCGTCGTAAGCTCGCCGTCGTCGATCGCCGCGATCCCTGTGCCGCTCAAAAGGACCAGGCCGAGCTCGTCCCGGGTGACGCCGCCCGCGCACGCGATCGACGGGGCGTTCCACCTCGACGCCATGGATGCCGCGCGGGACGCGGCCGGGCGCTGCTCGATCCGCGAATTCGGCCGGA
>JAYVWD010000702.1:0-6487 GCA_043786345.1 Pseudomonadota bacterium | reverse complement strand
CCGGTGCCTTGGCTCATGACCCAGACGCCGTGTTCGCCGCCGCTGATGAAGCGGGGGCCCTCGTCGACTTTGATGGTGTTGATGACGGCGTTGGTTTCGGCGTCGACCTGCGTGACGGCGTTGCCGGAGTAGCTGGTGACCCAGACGTATTTGCCTTCGGCGGCGATCCCATGGGAGTCGTCGGCGATTTTGACGTCGGCGACGATGGCGCCGGTGGTGGCGTCGAGGCGGGTGAGGGTGCCGGCGTTGGTGCCGTTGTTGCTCGTGACGACCCACACGGCGTTGGCGGTGACGGCGAAGCTGCCCTCGCTGCCGCTGGTGATCTTGACCGGCCAGGTGCCGACGACGGTGTTGGTGGCGATGTCGATCTTGCTGACGGTGCCGCCGCCGACGCTGGCGACCCACATGAAGTTGCCGTCGGGGGCCGGGTGGCAGAAGTTGGCGGCGACGGGGATCTTCGCGAGGACCTGGTGCGTCTCGGGGTCGACGCGGTTGAGCTTGCCGCCGCTCGGCTCCCAAAGGTTGCCGAAGCCGACGCACATCCAGTCGCCGCCGACGTCGTATTTTTGCACGACGTTGAGCTCGGTCGTGCCCTTGACCGGGAAGGCGACGGGGACGGGCGCCTCGGCGCTGCCGCTGCTGCCGTCGCCCTGGGGCGCGGCGTCGGCGTCGAGGACGCGCGCGTGGTCGCGGGTGCCTTCGTAGCCCGCGGTGCCGCGGGTGGTGTTGCACGAAGCCAGCGCGCCGATGGAAGCGGCGATGACAATTGTTGAAAATAGGCAACGCGTCATGACGGTCTCCGAGTGCTGTTCATGAGGAAAGAGCCCTCATAATAACACGAGCCCGCACACCGTCGCCTCATTCGGGCTCGTCGGTCTTGTCCGAGACGGGCTCGGCCTTGCCGCCGTCGTCGTCGTCGTCCCCGGCGGACGTGTCCGCGCCGGAGCCTTTGCCGCCTGCGACCTCGGTGTCGCCCGAGCCGTCGGCTTTGCCCTTCTTGCCCTTCTTGCCGGCCTTTTCCTTCTTGGCGAAGTAGTAGGCGAGCTCCGGCGCCGTGCCGATCGGCCGGATGGCGGCGAGCTTCGTCTTGGCCTTCTCGTAGCCTTTGTCGTTCTTCTGGAGCTTGTAATACTCGAGCAGCCGCTGCGCCGCCTGCTTCGCCATCGGATCGGCCGAATACGTCTGCACATAGGCCCAATAGGTCTTGATCGCTTCCTTATAGTGGCCGTAGTCGTAGTAGATCCCGGCGGCGACGAACTTCATCGCCGGCGTCTTTTCGGTCTTGGGCGTCATCTTCACGTAGAGCTCGAGCGCCTCGGCGTACACCTTGCGGAGCGACGGGATGTCGCGCGGTTTCTTGATCGAGCCCATCTTCGGCACGTCGTACTTCGTCTTGTCCGCGTCCGTGACCAGCTGCGCGGCGGTCACCATGACGTCGAGGCCGTCCTTGGTGAACTTGCCCTTCGGGTTCTGATTGATCATCCCGATCAGCGACTGCGCCGACTTCAGGTAGTTTTTCTCGAGGAACAGGATCTGGCCGTCGTAGAAGCGCGCTTCGTAAGCCTTGGGCGACTTCGGAAAGCTCGCGATGAAGAGGCCGTAGAGCTCGTCGGCGGCGGCGAGCGACTTGGGGCTTTGGTCCTTGCGCGCCGATTGGTCGAGCGCCGCGCAGTAGTCGAAGAACGAGCCCTCGAGCTGCTTGTCGACCTTCTTTAAGTCGGCGGGCTTCTGCTTCTTGCGCCAGGGCGCCTTTCCCGCGAGGAAAGTCTTCTGGATGATCTTGAGGTTCTGCACCAGCAGCGGGATGTTGTTCATCTGCGCGGCGATCTGGGCCAGGTTCAGGTTGAGCTGGACGTTTCGGGCCTTCTTGGCCTGCACCTGCTCTTTGATCGCGGCGGCGAACATCTTGTACGCCTCGCCCTGCTGGTTGGCCTCCCACTTGACGTAGGCGGCGCGCTCCAGGAAGGTCGCGTAAACGTCCGAGGCATTGACGCTTTTCAGGATCGCCTGGACGTCGGCCGGGTTGCCGTAGTCGATCGAGAGGTTGAGGATGTCGTCCTTGACGACCTTGGCGAGCGCGGTCGCGAAGGGGTCGGTGCCCCCGGCGTCGTCCTCTTCCTCGTCGTCGTCGTCGCTCTTTTTCTTCTTCTTCTTCGTCCCGGAGTTGGCGTCGTGCGAGACGCGGGCGAGGCTGGTGAGGGCCTGCTTTTTGAGCGCCGGATTCTTGTTCTGGACGCCGGTGGCGTAGTCGACCCAGGCGAGCTTGTAGCGGGCGTAGAGCGCCGAGCCCGGGTCCTTGAGCTTCATGACCTTCTTGTAGCCGTCGAGCGCGGCGGCGGGCCCCTTCTTGTCGAAGAGGAACTCGGCCATCGCCAGCTCCGCCTTCGCGGTGAGCACCGGGTCTTTCGAGTTATGGATGGCGTCGTCGAGCTTATTGACGGCCCACTCGTCGCCCGTGAGGCCGAGCGCCAGGCCGAGCCAGTAGTTGGCTTTGGCGTCCGTCTTGCTCTGTTTCACCTTGGCGTCGAGGCTCTGGGCGATCGCCTTCACCGCGGCCAGGGATTGGCGGTGGTCTTCCTGCGGCGGATTGCCCTTGCCGCCCGCCTCCTGGAACTTCGCCGTCGCCGCCTCGAAGCGCTTTTTTTCGGCGCCGTTCTGCTTGCAGGCGCCGTCGAGCGGCCCGGCGCTCTTCTTGCCGCCGCAGGTGAGGCGCCAATAGTCCTGCATGGCAGGCAGCGCGCGGGCCGGCGCCGCGTAAGCGAACGCGAGCGCCAGGGCGATCAGGCAATGATGGGGGGTGCGTCGTGGGTTCATCGCCCATTTTATCGACGGACCGGCGCGCAATCTGACCCGGGGGCCTTGGCTGACCGGGAAAAGTCCGGGGAATTCCCCAGGCCTTTCCGCGGGCCGGTTTTTGTGCGGTCAGCTCAAAATGCGCGCCAGCTGCTCGCCGGCGTTGCCGATCACGGGCGCGCCGTGGGCGAGCAGCAGGTGCTTCACCGGGTGCTCGGCGAGCTGCTTGCGAAACGCCGCCTTGAGCCCCGCCTTCACCTTTTCGGGGTCGTCGCCCATGAGCTCGTCGGGCACGAAGGCCAGGCTCTTCCTGGCGCGGATCAGCGCGTCGCCGACCGCCAGCACGCCGCCGTGGATCGGCAGGTAGAACGCCGTCTCTTCCTCGCACAGCGCCCCGATCTGCAGCGCGATCACGCCGCCGGGGAGCTTCGCGCCATGCTTGAACGGCTTGATGCGCTCGCCGTGCGTGAACTCGGCGAGCCCCTTCTCGTGGCACCAGATCTGGGCGCCGAACGCCGCCGCGAACGCCGCCGAGTGCCGGTAGTGGTGGCGGTTGGTGAGGAAGATGTCCTTCGGCTCCTGCCGCGCGCTGAACCACTCCATGCCCACCCGCGGCTGGCGCGGGTCGATCAGCACGGCCGGGCTGGTCGCGCCGATGTAGTAGGAGTGGACGGACTGTCCGATCCCGTCGTGGTACGTTTTCCAGTGGTAAATCCCGGGAAGAACCTCGCGCATGGACCCTCCTGTGACCGGCGGCTCAGCCGAACGCGCCGGTCTGGTAATCCTTGATGGCCTGGGCAATCCCTGATCGAGGCCCGTGGTGATTCAGGAACAGGAACGGGTCGAGCATGCTCGAGGCGCGCGTCGGCAGCGCCCGGCGCGTGACGAGGCCGGCGCTGTCCTCGCGCACGGCGTCGTGGATTTTCTCGACCTCACGCAACTCGCTCATGACGACCCCCGCCTATACTTTATAGCATGAAGAGACTCTATAATCATTGAATCTACATTCACTATACGCTAATTTGACCGCGTGGGCCTTCATGAGGAGTAGAACATGTGCGGTATCGCGGGCTTCGTCGATTTCGGGCGGGATGTGAGCGGGGAGCGGCCGCTACTCCAACGGATGGCCGACACCCTGCGGAACCGCGGCCCGGATGCCGAGGGCTTCCACCTGACGGCGCGCGCCGCGCTCGCGCACCGGCGCCTGATCGTGCTCGACCCGGAGTCGGGCGCGCAGCCGATGCACCTGCGGGACACGGTGATCACGTTCAACGGCGAGATCTACAACTTCCGCGAGCTGCGCCGCGAGCTGGAAGGGAAGGGGCACGTCTTCGTCACCCGCTCCGACACCGAGGTGCAGCGAGTATGTGGGGAACGTGCCGTGGTCGTTCAAGGCGACGGGCGACATCGAGAAGGGCGTGCTCCGCCGCGCGCTCGAAGACGTGTTGCCGCACGACGTTCTTTACCGGAAGAAGAGCCCCTACCCGTCCGCGGCGCACCCGGCGTATCAGGAGGGCGTGCGCCAGCGCGCGCTCGCGATCCTCGACGACCCCAACGCCGCCGTGCGGCCTTACCTGGATGTGGCGTTGCTTAAGAAACAAGCGGCGACGCCGCCGGTCCCCGGTTCGATGGGCTCGTTCCACACGCCCTTCGAGCGGATCATCCAGACGGAAGGGTGGATGAAGGCCTACGGCGTCGAGGTTTCTTGAGGCCGGACCGAAACCAAAGCTGGAATTGAGCCGCCCGCTGTGGCAGGCTCAGGGAAGCGGCTACCCGTAGAAGCCCCGGAGCCCCGTGAGATCACGGCGTCCGGCGCCTTCCGTGTCGAAGCCGCCGCGCGCCGCGCAGGCGCGTCTTCCGGAGGTTAATCCTCCAGAATGATTGGTAAATTTGTGACTTTAGACGCACCTTTCAGCGGGCGGGTTCAATGAACGCCCCCGCGCTACCTGGCAAAAAGAAGCGCCGACGCCGCGGCCGGAAGAACCGGGGCACCGGGGGCCAGAACCCCCAGCAGCCAGGCCAGACCGGTGGGCTCCGCCCCGACCAGGCCGGCCCTCCCGAATTAGGCCACGCCAATCCCCAACAACAGGGCCAGGCCGGCCCCCCGCAGGGCCAGAGCGGCCCCCGCCCGCCGCAACAACAACGCCAACAACATGGCGGCGGCGGACCCAAGGCGCTCGGCGCCCTCACCAACATGCTCGCCAACGGCGTGGCCGCCGACGTGCGGCGCCGCGGCGAGACTTACTTTCATCAAGGACGAATTTTTACGCCAGAAGCTACCCCTGAACATCTCAGCGCCGAGGTCCGCGGAAAAGGCGGCAACTACCGCGTCGCCCTCGACCTCGCCAGAGACGAACAACTCAAGCGCGCCACCGTGAGCGCGGTCTGCGGCTGTCCCTATTTCACCGGCGGCGCCGGCTACTGCAAGCACATCTGGGCCGTGCTCTGCTACGCCGACGGCAACCCCGACTGCTCGTTCCGCCCGCCCCAGGGCCACCACGTCGGCATGCGCTCCATCAAATCCGTGCGCCAGCCGCGCCACGACCGCCGGCCGATGCCCCAGATCGTCAGCGCCAACCCGGATGCGACGGGTCGGATCCGCGGTTACGCCGCCGGCGCCCCCTCGGCGCCCGTGATCGTCGACGCCAAACAGGGCAAGCGCCACGCCCGGCCCGAAAAAAGCCTGATGTCCTGGCGCGAAGCCCTGAAGGTCGTCGGCCACGCCCAACGCGAGATCGCCGACACGAAGCAGCAGGCGCAAGCCTTCAGCGCCGCCGACGCGCACTACGCGATCGACTTCGAAGCCACGGCGCGCACCGGCCAGCTGACCGTGCACATCCTGCGTCTGGCGCCGCTCGCGGAAAATTCGAGTGCGCGCCAGCTCGTCGCGGCACCGGTCGATCCGCGCGTCCTGGACGGCGGCATTCGCGGGGCCGACCGCGAGATCCTGACCAAATTCCTCGGCGCGGCCGCGACCTCGATCGTGCGCGCCGGCCAGTGGAACGAGGAGGCCGTGGTCGCCCGGGCCCGCGCCAACTCCTTCACCGTCGCGGACGGCCTTAGGCCGGCGATGCTCGAGCAGATGGCGGCGACCGGCCGCTTCGGCTGGCTCGACGTGAATACCGACAAGCAGGAAGCCTACGGGCCCTTCGACCGCGAAGCCTTCCGGCCGCTGGCGTGGGACGCCGTCCAGGACTACAGCCTGCACCTTTCCGTCGGCGTGATCAAAGCGGGCCAGGGCTGGAGCGTCAAGGGCGAGCTCCGCCGCGGCACGTCCGTGCTGCCGCTCGGCGACGCGCTGGCGACCTTCGCCGACGGTTTCGTCGTGATGAAAGACAAGATCGCGCGCTTCGCGATGCTCGACCCGCGCGTCTACGGCTGGGTGCGCGCGCTCCGGCAGGCGGGCGCCTTCGAGGTCCCGAAGCCGGACCAGGCGGCCTTTCTACGCAACTTCGCCAGCCTCCAGAGCGCCCCGGTGCTCGACCTGCCGGAGAGTACCGGCTGGAAGGTGGTCCTCGGCGAGCCGAAGCCGCGCCTGATCTTCATGGCGACGCCGGTGTCCGAGAACATGCCGGTGCTCACCGCGAACTACGAGTTCGGCTATGAGACGCCGGTCCTTCCCGCCGGGGACGCCGAGCCCGCGGCCCGCCGGGCCGGCGGCGACGAAAGCGACGACGACGATGCCATCGGCAAC
>JAYVWD010000701.1:0-4827 GCA_043786345.1 Pseudomonadota bacterium | reverse complement strand
GCCGGCACCTACGCGCCCGCGGGCGACGACGGAAAGCCGGTGCTCTTCATCTCGCTCGGCACCGTCTTCAACGATTGGCCGGAGTTCTTCACGACCTGCTTCGAAGCCTTCGGAACGAGCGCCTTAAAGGTGGTCATGGCGATCGGCAACAAGGTGGATCCCCGGGCGCTCGGGCCGATCCCGGCGAATTTTTCCGTGGAAGTCCACGTGCCGCAGCTCGAGGTGCTGCAGCATGCGCAGGCGTTCATCACGCACGGCGGGATGAACAGCACCCAGGAGGCGCTCTACTACGGCGTCCCCCTCGTGGTCATTCCGCAGATGATGGAGCAGGCGGCGACGGCGCGGCGGGTCGAGGAGCTCGGGCTCGGCAAGGCGTTCCTCGAGCGCACGCAAGTGAACGCCGGGTCCCTGCGGGACGCGGTCGCCGCGATCACCCGCGAGCCGCGGTACAAGGAAAACGTCGCGAAGATGCGGGCCGAGGTGCGGGGGGCGGGCGGGTATCAAAAGGCGGCGGACCTGATTCAGGGCCGGCTGACGGCCGTGCGGCAGTGAGTGAGGCCGCCTTCCGCGCCGGGCGCGGAAGGCTTGCGATCAGCGCTTCGCCAGGATCGTGATCGGGGAGGCCGAGGCATACGATGATTTTAATCATACCCGCTCTTCGACCGGGCATGGTCGGGACTTTACCCTGCAAGCCGCCCGGCTTCTTTCGGATCCGCAAATACTTAGGATTATCCGAGTCGTGTCCCGCCAGTCTCGTCAATCAATCAGAGACCAGGTAGTCGGATGGTACCGATGCGGTCTTCAAGTCGCCCGCTGAAATCATTGAAAAGCTGGCCGCCCTCGAGCCGGCGCCCCATACGTCGAACGGGCCGCTACCGGCCTGGCCTGAGCCCGATCCCACAAAAAAAGAGCCCCGTCCCCGGGGCCCCCTCCTCGATCCCTCAGATCCCTCAGTGCCCGTTCCCGCACACTTCGCTCTTCGTCTGCTCGTACTGCGCCACGTGCTCTTTGTAGTAGTCCTGGTCGAAATCGTTTTCGGTCTCGATCGGCTGCGACATGTTGATGTTGATCGTCGTGTCGCTCTTCTTCTTCTTGTTGTACGGGTCGTTCGAGTAGTTGTTGTTGTTCTGCTCGACTCGCTTGCTCTTCACGCGGACGTTGAACTTGTAGGCTTTGTCGTCGAGCTTGACGACCGTGATCCGGCGCATCGTCTTGTCCATGCCCCCACCCGAGGTCTGCTTGTAGTCGGTCGTGATGTTGTCGGTGTCCTCGCGCTTGATCTCGTAGCCGGCGAGCAGCAGGTTCTTCTTGATCGCCTTTAAGTCGGTGTTCTTGCACGTCGTCAGGCGGTTGACCTCGCTCCCCTCGAGCATGTGAAGGCAGCCGGCCACCAGGGCACTCGCGGCGATGCAGAGTCCGTACACGATTTTCGGGCTTCTCATACTCAAATCACTCCCTGATCTTTGAGGCGCGCGACGTCGCCTGAATTCATCCCCAAGAGCTCGGACAGCACCGCCGCCGTATGCTCGCCCTTCGCGGGCGGCGGCATGACCGTGCGTGCCTGAGCCTCACCTTCCGTCCATAGGGGCGACTTTAGCAGATCCAGGGGGGTGCCGTCAGCGCGGCGGGCGGTGATTTTGAGATTCCGTTCGGTCCCGAGGTCACTCTCGAACAGTTCCTGCGAGCTCCAGACCGGGCCGTTCGGGACGCCCACGGCGTCGAGCGCGGCGCGCCAGACGGCGGTCGACCGGGACCCCAGGATGGCGGCGACGAGCGGGACGAGCGCGGCGCGGGACCGGACGCGGTCCTCATTGCGCGCGTAAGCGGGGTCGGCGCCTAAGTCCGGGCGGCCGGCGGCGTGGCAGAAGCGGCGCCACTGGGCGTCGTTGCCGACGGCCAGCACGAGGAAGCCGTCGGCGGTCGCGAACAGCTCATAGGGCACGATTTGCAGGTGCGCGTTGCCCTGGCGCCGCGGCTGCGTGCCGGCGGTCAAGTAGGCCTGCGCGACGTTGACCGTCGACGCCACGGCGCAGTCGATCAAGGCCAGGTCCACCATGAGGCCTTTCCCGGTCCGGTCCCGCTCCCTCAGGGCGGCCAGGGTCGCGATCACCGCGTAGAGGCCGGTCACGACGTCGGCGATGGCGACGCCGACCTTGGCTGGAGCGGCGTCGGCCGGGCCGGTCATCGCCATGAGGCCGCTCATCGCCTGGACGACGAAGTCATAGCCGGGGCGGTCGCCGTAGCGCGGGCCGGCGCCGAAGCCGGAGATCGCGACCGAGACCAGGCGCTCGTTCACCGCCAGAAGCTGGGCCGGCGCGACCCCGAGCGCCTCGGCCGAGTCGCGGCGGAAGTTCTGGAGGACGACGTCGCTCTTCCGGCAGAGGCCGTGGAAGAGCTCCTTGCCGAGTGGGTGCTTCAGATTGAGCGTCACGCCGCGCTTGCCGCGGTTGCAGCACAGGAAATACGCGCTCAGGTCGCCGTCCAGAAAGGGCGGACCCCAGCCGCGCGTCTCGTCGCCCAAGGCCGGGTCCTCGACCTTGATGACCTCGGCGCCGAGGTCGCTCAGGACCTGGCCGGCAAAGGGGCCGGCGAGGACGCGGGAGGCGTCCAGGATGCGGATGCCCGCCAACGAGCGGCCGATCACCGCACGACGCTTTCGAGGACGCCGAGGATCTTTTCGGCGGCGTCCTTGCCCGAAAACGCCCCTTGCGCGGCGCGCATCCCGTCGGCGGCGGCCATCAGCTTCTCGAGGGCGGCTTTGAACGTGTCCGGCCGCAGCTGCGCCTCTTTGAGGACGTGGGCCCAGCCGCTCGCCGCGAAGGCGGCCGCGTTGATCACCTGGTCGCCGCGGCTCCCCTGCTCGAGGGGGATCAGGAGCATCGGCTTTTTGAGCGCCAGGAACTCGAAGATCGAGTTCGCCCCGGCGCGGCTCACGACGAAGTCGATCGCGGCGAAGACGTCCTTGAGCTCGGCGCCCACGAACTCGAACGCCTTGTATCGGGGGTGCTTGAAGCCGATCCCCTTGCCGGCGCCGGTGATGTGGATGACCCGCGCCCGCTGCATGAGCCCGGGCAGGATCTCCTTGAGGTTTTCATTGATGCGCTGGGCGCCGAGGCTCCCGCCCATGACGAGCCAGGTCGGCAACACCTCGTCCGGGTCGAAACCCGCGAACCGCAGCCCCCGCTCGCGGTCGCCGAGGAAAAGCTCGGCGCGCACCGGCGAGCCGACGTGCAGGGCCGTTCCCGGCAGGTGTCTTTGCGTCTCGGGGAAGGTAAACAGGATCCGCTTCGCCACCTTGGCGATGATCCGGGTCGCGAGCCCCGGCGTTAGGTCGCTCTCGTGCGAGATCACCGGGATGCGCAGCGCCCAGGCGGCCGCGGCGACCGGCACCGAGACGAAGCCGCCCTTGCTGAACACGGCGTCGGGGCGGCGGCGCAAAAGCAAGAAAAAGGCCTGCAGGCAACCGAGCAGCACCTTGAAGGCGTCGACGACGTTGTCCACCGACATATACCGGCGGAGCTTGCCCGAGGAGACGGCGAAGAACTCGATGCCCTGCGCCTCGACCAGCGGCTTCTCGAGGCCGTTCGAGCCGACGTAGAAGACGTTCCAGCCCCGCGCGCGCAGCCCCGGCAGCAGGGCGAAATGCGGGGTCACGTGGCCGGCGGTGCCGCCGCCCGTCAGGCAGATCGTGACCCGGCGACGGGCGGCGGTCTGCACCGCCACCTCAGGCATAGTGGCAGGCGGCGAGGTGCGGGTGCTTGTCGGACCCGACGTTGCGCAGGGCCGGGGCTTCCTTCGCGCACTTGTCGGTCGCCATCGGGCAGCGCGGGTGGAAGTAGCACCCGGTCGGCGGGTTGATCGGGCTCGGCACGTCGCCTTTGAGGATCTGGCGCTCTTTTTTGTGGTCGACGTCGGGGATCGGGATCGCCGAGATCAGCGCCCGCGTGTACGGATGCCGCGGCTCCTTGTAGAGGTCGTCGCCGCGCGCGTATTCGGCGATCTTGCCGAGGTACATGACGGCGACGACGTCGCTGATGTGCTCGATCACGGCCAGGTCGTGGGCAACGAACACATAGCTCAGGTTGAACTTCTTGCGGAGCTCGACCAGCAGGTTCAGGATCTGCGACTGGATCGACACGTCGAGCGCCGACACCGGCTCGTCGGCGACGATCAGCTTCGGGTTGAGGGCGACCGCGCGCGCGATGCCGATGCGCTGGCGCTGCCCGCCGGAGAACTCGTGCGGGTAGCGCTCCGCCGCCTCGGACGGCAGGCCGACCGTCTCGAGCAGCTTCTTGACGTTGCCCTCGACCTCGCCTTTCGTCCCGATCTTGTGGATGACGAACGGCTCGGCAAGGATCGACCCGACGGTCATCCGCGGATTGAGCGACGAGAACGGGTCCTGGAAGATGATCTGCATATCGCGGCGCTTGGCGCGGAGCTCCTGCGGCTTGAGCTTGAGGAGGTCGACGCCGTCGAAGTGGACGCCGCCGGCGGTCGGCTCGTAGAGGCGCAGGATGGAGCGCCCGAGGGTGCTCTTGCCGCAGCCGGATTCGCCGACGAGTCCGAGGGTCTGGCCGCGGGCGACGGTGAAGCTGACGTCGTCGACGGCGTGCACGTTCGCGATCGTGCGCCCGAAGAGGCCGCCCTTGATCGGGAAGAACTTCTTCAGATTGGTGACGGTCAACAGCGGGTCGGTGGAGGCGGCCATCTTACTCATTTCCCCGCGTGGTGAAGCCAGCACGCGGCCTTGTGCGATTCGCCGACCGACTCGAGCGGCGGCTCCGCCTGCCGGCAGCGGTCGTGCACGTGCGGGCAGCGGGACTGGAA
>JAYVWD010000700.1:0-2483 GCA_043786345.1 Pseudomonadota bacterium | reverse complement strand
TCGGCAAGCGCTTCACGCCCGAGCAGAAGGCCGCCTACGAGGTCGTGCTCAGCGTCCAGAAGGCCTGCATCGCGACGGCCGTGCCCGGCTCGTCGCTCGAGCTCGTCCACAACACCGCCATCGAGAAGCTGACCGAAGGCCTCATCGACCTCGGCATCCTCAAGGGCTCGCGCGACGAGCTGATCGCGAGCCGGGCCTTCTTCAAGTACTACCCGCACGGCACGAGCCACTGGATCGGCATGGACGTGCACGACGTCGGCGTCTACTACGAAGGCGGCAAGCCGCAGCCGCTCGAGGCCGGCATGTATTTCAGCGTCGAGCCGGGCCTCTACTTCGACCCGGCCGACGACGGCATCCCGGCCGGCTTCCGCGGCGTCGGCATTCGGATCGAAGACGACGTGCTGGTGACGGCCACGGGGAACGACGTCATCACGGGCGCCATCCCGAAAGAGACCGCGGAGCTGGAGAACCGGAATTAGGGCCGCCCTGCCCGCCCGCTTCGCCGTGCTCGTCGCCCTCCTCGCGCCGGGCGCGGTGGGGGCGCCATACGCCTATCCCGTCGTCGTCAAGGGCCCCGACGCCTTGATCGGCGAGGTCATCAAGAACCTGTCCGCCTTCGCCCGCCAGCCCGACGGCACCTTCCGCCGGATCGCGCTGCAGGTGGACGAGGTGAACAAGAACGACGACTACGTCCTCGCCGGCGGCATCCCCTACACGGCGAACAGCGACGACGGCATCCTCGACGCCAACGACGAGGTCGTCGTCCTCGGCGAGGACCTGGGCCGCGACTTCGCCGTCGCCGACGTGCCCAAGGGCCTCAAGGACGACGCCCGGAAGCTCTGGAAGGCGAGCTTCAAGCGCGGCCATCAGGTCATCGGCTTCGCCCTCGTCTCGGGCGGGAAGACTCCGGTCGCGGTGCAGCCCCCCAATCAGGTGAGCTTCGACGCCAAGGCCGGCCAGGTGAAGACGGCGGCCTATACCTACATGTTCCACAAGCAGAACCCGGTGCTCCTCGGCGCGGTGACGCTCGCCGACGGCGTCCCGCTGATCAAGGCGTCGAAGTTCCTGATGCCGATGCGGACGCCGTTCTTCCTGCCCGACCTGACCTTCATGGATACCGACTTCCGGTCCCAGGTCGAGTGCTGGCAGACGGGGCCCATCCGCAGCATCGTCGCCGTCGGGGTGAAATACAGCTCGTTCCTCTCGCTGGTGAACCTGCACCTTTTCAGCGAGCTGGTGTTCTACCGGCAGAAGTTCGAGATCCCGACCAAGATCGAATTCATCTTCGACCCCTCGTCGCTGCTCAAGCCGGGCAGCGGCCTCTTCTACTCCCTGGTCTTTCCCGACGAGCGCCAATGGGAGATCGACTCCAACCTGGCCCCGTTGCCGCCGAAGCCGGCCGACGAGGTCGTCGCGAACGGGCCGAGGGCGACGGCGACCGAGGTCTTCCAGGCGCGCGGCCACCAAAAAAGCGAGGGCTCCTTCCTCGTCCAGGTGCGGGTCGACGAGCGCGCGCGCGCCCAGGTGCCGCCGCCCTTTCTGATCCGAAAAGCCGACTTTTCGGACCCCGCTCGAATCAGCCATTGGCCCTGGATCGCGCAAGCTCCGGGCGACCTTGGCGTCTTCTTAGATATCTCGCAGGTACGCAAAGGTATTTATGATTTTGGTCTTGACTTGGTTCTGTCACCTAAGGCAGATGAGACATTCACTGACTACGGTACCGTGAACGTCGGCTGGCAGCAGCTCCCTTGGATTCCCTGAGACCTGCCCCTTTTTGAGTGCTGCCTTTCCTCATTACTGAGAGCCATCAAGCGATGAAAAAAGCGACCAAGAAGGCGCCGCAAGCCAAGGCTGCGTCCGTCGAGGAACCAGTCGTCGTGGAGAGCGCGCAGGAATCCGTCGTGATTCCCGCCACCCCCGCGGACGAGTCCGACGACGACGACGCGTTCTATGAAGAGTCCCGGCCGGACGTCGCCGCCGTTGTTCCTCCGGTCCAGGACGGCGGAAACCTCACCGTCCGCCTCTCCGGCTCGCTTTTCCAGAAGCTCAAGCGCTCCGCCCAGGACGAGGGCATCAGCATCGAGGCCTTCGCGACCGAGCTCCTTTCCGAAGGCGTCGTCCTGCGCGCCTGGGAAATCATCCAACGCAACAGCGCGATGCGCGGCCCCACCCCGAGCCAGGGTCCGTCCCAAGGCCAGGGCTACCGCGGCAACAACCAGGGCGCCGGCAATCAGCCGCGCCATAACGGCGGCGGAGGCGGCGGCAACTACGCCGGCGGCAATCCGAACCGCCCCGGTCCCCGCAACAACGCGTGGATGGAAGACAAAGCCGCCTTCCTCGAGTATGTGCGCAACCAGGAAAAACGCCGCCGCTAACGCGGGCGCGCCCGGAGGTCAGCGAGTCCCATGGAGCTGTGGTTCACCGAGCAGGAGAAGGATCACATCCGCTTCGGCCTCAAGGCCGAAGGCGTGCTCTTCAAGGGC